>NCFD01000358.1 GCA_002281005.1 Acidocella sp. 35-58-6
ACCCGGGGGCCGGAGGCACTCAGGATGGCGGTTGTGCTGTGCGGGTATAAAAACAACGCCATGGCTGACCCCAAAGCCAGAGTGGCATAACCGGTATAAGCGCCGGTGCTGCCCGCGGGTGGTGCCGCCAACAGCAGTTTGGCCGGCGAAATTTTAGCGAATATGGCGCTAAAACCGCCAAGTTCCGCGGGTATCACAATAACCGCTGCGATTACGGTGATATAAATCAACAGGTCTTTCACAATCGCGATCATCGCCGGAGCACGCAGCCCAGAAGTGTAGGTAAACGCTGCCAAAACACCAAAAGCGATAATCAGGGGCAAATGACCTGGAATGCCCAAGGCGCCGATAACGGTTTGCATACCAATAAGTTGCAATGCGATATAGGGCATAGTGGCGAAAATACCGGTCAGGCCGATGGCGAGACCCAAATATTTGTTGCCATAACGGCCCCGCACAAATTCCGGCCCGGTAATATAGCCGTATTTATGCGCCACCTTCCAAAGCTTCGGAAAAACAATATAAAGGATGGGGTAACAAACGACCGTGTAAGGCACTGCAAAAAAACCAATGGCACCGGCACCGAACATCAACGCCGGGATGGCGATAAACGTATAGGCCGTGTAAATATCACCGCCGATCAGAAACCATGAGATCAATGTTCCAAAGCGGCGCCCGCCGAGACCCCATTCCTCAATGTGACTCATGTCCCCGGCTTTCCAGCGTGCCGCGCTAAAGCCAAGCAAAATAACAAAGGCAATGAGAGCCAGAAAAATGATCGTGGCGATAGGATAGGTCATTGAGCGCCGCCCTTTTTATCTTCGACAATAAACACGATAAAGGTCAGGACCGCTGACACCAGTATGACCGCCATCTGGTACCAGTAAAAAAACGGAAAACCGAACAAGGTTGGGCTTGCCTGATTAAAAAACGGCACCGGCAACGCCAACAAAAAAATGACGACTAACAGCCATCTGACCATGTTTCATCTCCCAAGGCTTGATGTATAACTTTTATGTTACCCTTGAAACTACAGAACTTAAACCTCTTTAAAAACTTAGAGCCATAGCGAGCCAATAATCAGGCAACCAGTTGCAGGCGTGGCAACGGCTTTTTAATCGCAGCCAACAAGGTTCTTACCTCGGTTCGTGCCGCCACATGCGAGAGGCCCATGGCGATGCCGATATTGGCTTCCCGAACATCCATCAAGGTCAATCCTTGCAGATACAGCTCACGGAAAATCACCCGTTCGCCAAAGCCCTTAAGTGTGCGAAACCCAATCCGCTTGGCCAGCGCATCAAGAGTTTCCCCCACGTCGCGCTTGTTGCGCGCTTCCGAGCCGGCTAGCCGGTTGCGCATGACAATCCAGTCGATTTTACCACGGTCGATGCCAAACCGGGCTTTGCGGGCTTCCCATACCATCTCGGAATAAATACTGGGCTTCACGATATCATGGTTTTCCGGGTCAACTTTCGCCAACATCGAGAAATCAACGAAGCTGTCATTGATCGGCGTGATCAAAGTATCCGCATGAGCATGACCATAGCGCGAGAGATAGGTATCAGCCCCCGGACAATCGACCACGATGATTTCACAATCAGCGGCCAGATCATTAAACGCTGCGTCAAACCTGCTGCGCTCCTCGGCCTCGGCCTCCAGCCGGTTATCGAGTGTGCTGCGATGCAACGAGCGGAATTGTGGC
>NCFD01000021.1 GCA_002281005.1 Acidocella sp. 35-58-6
TTGGTCTTGGCGATGGCGGCGGCGAATTTGGAAGTGGGGGAATAGGCCAGCACGATCTGAGTGCTTGCCACCGGGATGCCCTGTCCTTCATCAACCAGTCCGGCTTCCTCAACAGCTTTCATCGGTGCGGGGGACACCGGGATAAAGACGTCTGCCATCATGGTTTTGGCCGAGAGCAAATGCGCCAGCGCCATCGCCGCCTGGCCGATGCCTTGGTATTGCGCGCCGGACTTTACCTGAAACGCCGGGCCAACGCCCTCATCCATCACCACGCCCATCGAGCCAGCGAAGGCGACGGTGAACTTACCTTCAGCTTCGGCGCGGGGCAGGCCGGTGGCCAGCAAAGCGGAGGACGCAGCAAGCAAGGCGCGGCGGGATAAATGCATTTTTGGACCCTCAATATGTTTGTATAGCGATATCGCTGTTCAGACATATCGTCAACGGCGCCGGTTCATGCTTGGCTAGGTAATGTCCAAATTTGTTCAGCGCACCAGCCTGCATATCCGCGTTATCACCGAGGGTGGGGTCGTGTTCGGTTGGGGGCGGGCGGATTTGCTGAGCCATATCGCCAATACCGGGTCGATCGCGGCGGCGGGGCGGCAGATGGGCATGAGCTACAAACGGGCCTGGGCGCTGGTTGAGGCGTTGAATCATGCGTTTCAAGCCCCGTTGGTGGAAGCGGCAAAAGGCGGAGCGGGCGGCGGTGGTGCGCACCTCACGCCGCTGGGGCTGGAGATGCTGGCAGCCTACCGGGAGATTGAAATTGTTGCGGCCGAAGCCGGGGCCGCTGCTCTGGAAAAAATCGGTGCAGCATTGAAGCCCTGATCGGTTCCCGGCGGCGCTAAAACCCTGTACGAGATTATTATGCTGACTGATTTACCCAATATGCTCACCCTTTCACGCATCGCCGTTATTCCGGTGATTGTGCTGCTGGTGGCGATTGGTGCCCCATGGTCGGCGCTGACGGCTTCATTATTGTTCGGGGCGGCGGGTATTACTGATTATCTGGATGGCCGTTTGGCGCGTGACATGATGCAGCTCTCGGATTTTGGCCGGATGCTGGACCCGATAGCGGACAAGCTGCTGATTGGCGCGACCTTGATGGCGTTGGTGGGGTTTGGGCATCTGCCAGGTTTAGGCATTTACCCGGCCATCGTCATCATGCTGCGGGAAATTCTGGTGAGCGGCTTGCGTGAATATCTGGCGGAAATCCGGGTTGGCTTGCCGGTGACCAAGCTGGCGAAATGGAAAACCGGCGTGCAGATGGTGGCGTTGGGCCTGCTGCTGGCGGGCAATGAAGGGGCTAAGTTAGTCTGGCTGGGCTGGCTGCCGATGGATTGGATCGGCGCTACCTTATTGTGGACCGCCGCCGTGCTGACCCTGGTGACCGGGTGGGATTACCTGAATGCTGGTTTGCGGCATGTGACGACCAGCAAGCCGGTTGCGTAAATAAATCATGAAAGTTTTGGGGATTGTCGGCTGGTCCGGCAGCGGCAAAACCACCTTGCTCACTGCGATGATTGGCTGTTTGCGGGCGCGGGGGCTCAGCGTTTCCACCATCAAGCACGCGCATCATGCCATTGAGATGGACCAGCCGGGCAAGGATTCCTACCGGCACCGCCATGCCGGCGCTTCGGAGACCATTTTGGCCAACGCGGCGCGGTTTGCGCTGTTCAGCGAGCATCGAGAAGCCCCGGAACCCGATTTGGGGGCGTTGCTGGCCCGGTTGGCGCCGGTGGATATTGTGCTGGTGGAGGGGTTCAAGAGCTATGACTTCCCGAAGCTGGAGGTTTATCGCCCGCAACTGGGTAAGGCACCGCTATGGATGGAGATGAAAATGCTGGCGGTGGCCTCCGATGCCGCGTTACCTGATTGTCCGGTGGCGGTGCTCGACCTTAATAAGCCAGATGATGTGACGTATTTTGTATTATCCCGGCTTGGGTTAGAAACCTGAGTGTCGGCGTGACGGGGGAGTTTGATTTGCGGCAAGTTTTGGTTCTGGCGTCGCTGCTTTTGCTCGGCGCATGTAGCAGCGAGCGGCAATTCAGCATGGATTCGATATGGCCGTTCGGCAACCCGAACGGGCCGGTGGCCAGTGGCGAGACCGCGCAGCGGGCGCTTGGCAATACACCGCCGGTCACCCCGATAGCGCCGCAGGCCGGCAATGTGTGGCCGGGTCCGGTAAGGCCCGTGCCCACCATCGCCGATGAGCAAAAGCAGATGAGCCAGCCGCTGGGTGATTCCTACACCCCTTCATTGCCCTCGCCGTATCCGCCGGGGATGGCACCGCCAACCGATGCTGATTTGAGCGGTGCGGATTTTTCGGCAGCACCTGGGGCTACCGCCACCAAGGTTGAGCCGAAATAATGAAGCTGCTGTATTTTGCCTGGCTGCGCGAAAAAATCGGTGTCTCCGAGGAAGACGTGACGCTGCCTGCGAATTTGCTGAGTGTGGCGGATTTGGTGGGATGGTTAAAGGGGCGCGGGCCGGGTTATGAGGCGGCGTTCGCACAGGCAAACTTGGTGCGCTGCGCGATTGATCAGGAGTTTGGGCGAGCTGAGTCCAGCATTGCCGGTGCGAAGGAAATCGCGTTTTTTCCACCGGTGACGGGGGGATAATGCCGCGCATTATTGTCCAGCATGAGGATTTTGACGCCGGTGCTGAACTGGCGCGGTTGAATGCGGGCGATGTTGGCGGGATCGGCAGTTTTATCGGTGTGGTGCGTGGTGAAGGCAAAATCACCGCACTGCATCTGGAACACTACCCCGCCATGACCGAACGGGCGCTGATGAAAATTGCCGATGAAGCCATGGCACGCTGGCCGCTTCATGATTGCACCATCATCCACCGGGTTGGCACGCTGCACCCGGGCGATAACATTGTATTTGTGGCGGCAGCCAGTGCGCACCGGGATGCCGCGCTACGGGCCACAGCATTTTTGATCGACTGGCTAAAAACCTCAGCGCCATTTTGGAAGCGTGAGGATTTTGTCAGCGGCACCAGCGCGTGGGTGGTGGCCCGTGAGGCGGATGAGGCTGTTGCGGCGGCTTGGACTAAATAAAATTATTGCAAATTGCGTAACGACAAAAATGATTTTTGAGGAGTAACGACATGGCTGTTTCATCGATTCATCCTGAGACCCTGGCGCTGCACGCCGGCTGGCGGGCAGATGCCACCACCGGGTCGGTCGCGGTACCAATTCATCAGACGACATCCTACCAGTTCAACAGCCCAGAACATGCGGCGAATTTGTTTGCGCTGAAGGAATTCGGCAATATTTACACCCGCATCATGAACCCCACCACGGCGGTGCTGGAAGAGCGCTTAGCCGCCATCGAAGGTGGGGTGGCGGCGTTATGCGTGGCGTCCGGCCAGGCGGCTTCGGCTTATGCGATTCAAAATTTGGCGCGGGCCGGTGATAATATCGTCTCATCGACAAACCTGTATGGCGGCACCTGGAATTTATTCGCCAACACACTCAAGGACCAGGGCATCGAGGTGCGGTTTGTTGACCCGGCTGACCCGGAGAATTTCCGCCGCGCGACGGATGATAAAACCCGCGCCTATTATGCGGAGACATTGCCGAACCCGAAGCTGAAAGTATTCCCGATTGCGGAGGTCGCCGCGATTGGCCGGCCACTGGGGATTCCGTTAATTGTGGATAACACCGCGGCTCCGTTATTGGCGCGGCCGTTCGACCACGGCGCTGCGATCGTTGTTTATTCCACCACCAAATATATCGGCGGGCACGGCACCTCAATTGGCGGTGCGATTATTGATGGCGGTAATTTTGACTGGGGTGCGCATCCGGCGCGGCAGCCATTGTTGAACACACCCGATCATAGTTACCACGGCGCCGTGTGGGTGGAGGCGGTAAAGCCGCTGGGGCCGATTGCCTATATCATCCGCGCCCGCGTGGTGTTGCTGCGCGACCTGGGTGCTGCACTCTCACCATTTAATGCGTTCCAGATCATTCAAGGGCTGGAGACATTGCCGTTGCGCATCACGCGGCATTGCGAAAATGCTGAAGCGGTCGTGAAGTTTTTAACCGCGCAAAAAAATGTGACGAAGGTGATTCATCCCAGTGTCGCAACGGGCGATGATAAAATCCGGGCCGCAAAATATCTCACAGGTGGTAATGGCGGGCTGGTGGGGTTTGAGTTGGCGGGCGGCAAGGAAGCCGGGGTGAAATTTATTTCTGCCTTGAAATTATTTTATCATGTTGCCAATATCGGTGATTCCCGTAGCCTGGCGATTCACCCGGCCAGCACCACTCATTCGCAATTATCGCCCGAGGATCAGCTCGCAACTGGTGTTTCGGAGGGCTATGTCAGGTTGTCGATCGGGCTTGAGCATATTGATGATATTATCGCGGACCTCACCCAGGCGCTGGCGGTGTAGTTTGCCCCCGCAAACGTCTCCGCTATAGTCGGCTAATGGACCTTAAAGATCATATTCGCGGTATTCCAGATTTCCCCAAGCCGGGGATTCTTTTCTACGACATCTCAACTTTGCTCCGCCATGCTGATGCCTGGCAGGTGGCGGTGGGGCGAATGGCGAACCTAGTGCGGGCGTATCACCCCACGGTGTTGGCCGGGGTTGAGAGCCGGGGGTTTTTGCTGGCGGCACCCTTGGCGCTGAAAATGGGCTGCGGGTTTGTGATGCTGCGTAAACGCGGCAAGCTGCCCGGTGCGACCGTGGGGCTGGATTACGACCTCGAATACGGCCAGGACCGGATTGAAATTCAGGCTGATGCCGTGAAACCCGGTGCGCGGGTGGTGGTGGTGGACGATCTGCTGGCAACCGGCGGTACCATGGCGGCGGGGATCAAATTGCTGGAAAATGTCGGCGCGGAAGTTGTGGCGGCAGCAGCGTTGATCGAGTTGAGCTTCCTAGGTGGCCGCCAGCGGCTTAGCGTGCCGTTCGAGTCGCTGGTTCAGTACGATAGCTGACGCGCAAAAGGCTGGCGCAATGGGTGGGGATTGATGAAACGCCGGGGTTTTATGGCTGCGGCCGTGATGTCGGGGATATTGCCGAAATTGGCGCTCGCCGATGCAGGGTCACCGTCTCTCACGTTGCTGGTGGCAGGACCCGATGGCGAGCAGACCAGCCGTTGGGGCAATGCGATGGCGCTCAGCATGTCCGCCGGGTTTCCGGGAACGCCCACGATCATCACCCAGACGGCCGGTGGCCTGGATGGGGTGACCGGGGCCAATAAGCTTGATGCGCTGGTGGTGCCGGATGGTAAAACCGCCGCGATTCTGCCGGGCGCATCGCTGATCGCCTGGCTGACCGGCGATAGCCGCGTGCATTTTGACCCCACGCGCTGGGCGCCGGTGATGGCGGGGAGCAATTCTGGTGTGCTGGTGGTGCGGCTGGGCGATAGGGTGCCGAGCCTCGAGGCTTTGCAGGCGTTCGGCACGCTCAGGCTCGCCGCCGACCAGCCTGAGAGTAACGATTTACCGGCGCTGATCGCGCTGAACCGGATGGGTGTGCAGGTCGCGCCGATTTTTGGCTTGCGTGGCACGGCGGCCAAAACCCACGCTTTTGTGGCGGGCGATGTCGATGCGATCTTCCTCTGCGGTGAGGGTGTGCCGGAGGATGTAGCGCCCTTGAGCGCCAATGGCGGCGTGGTGGCCTTCTCCATCGGCCGTGTGGTGAACGGTGCTCTACAGTCCGACCCGCTGTTTCCCGGTGTGCCGGAAGCCACGCAGTTTGCCCCGGCAGCGAGCCTACTGGGGGCTGCGTATAAAGCCGCAGCGGCGGCGGCGCGGCTGGATTATTTTATGGTATTGCCACGTCTGTCAGACCCGGCCTCGCAGGCAGCGTGGCGGCAGGCGGCGGATAGCGCGATTGCGAGCCCGGCGATGGTGGCAGCCGCCAGCGCCAGTTCGGTGGCTTTGCTGGCGGCGGGTGATGCGATTGCGGAACTGGCGGCGTTGGATATTTCAACCGTTGACCAAGTGGGCTTGCAAAATTTCCTGTCCACGCAGTTTGGCTGGCACGCGGGCTAACCCGGCTTGGCGAAACCGACACATCAGTTTGTTTGTTCCGAATGTGGCACTGCCTACCCGAAATGGGCAGGCAAGTGCGAGATGTGCGGAGGGTGGAATACGCTGGAAGAGAGCGTCATGCCGAAAGCGCTGCCGGGCGGCATGAAGCCCAAGGTGAAAGCCGGGAAGATCGAGTTTTTTGGCCTTGCCGGGGTGAACCCGCCGCCGCCGCGGGTGCCGACCACCATTGTGGAATTTGACCGCGTGCTGGGCGGCGGGCTGGTGCCGGCTTCTGTTGTTTTGGTGGGTGGCGATCCGGGAATTGGTAAATCCACCTTGCTGCTGCAGGCGGGCGCTGCCTTGGGCCATGCCGGGAAACGGGTTTTGTATATTTCAGGCGAGGAATCCATCGATCAAATCCGGTTGCGGGCGGCGCGGCTGGGGCTGACCAAAGCCCCGATGGACCTCGCCGCGGCCACTCAGTTAGGCGATATTCTGGCCAGCTTCGCGCAGTTTCCCGATGCCTCGCTGGTGGTGATCGATTCGATCCAGACAATGTGGACCGAGGGGGTAGAATCCGCCCCCGGGTCAGTGAGTCAGGTGCGGGCGGCGGCGTTTGAACTGATCAGGGCTGCCAAGACACAAGGCTTTGCCCTGATGCTAGTAGGGCATGTCACGAAGGAGGGCAGCCTCGCCGGGCCGCGGGTGCTCGAGCACATGGTGGATGTGGTGTTGCATTTTGAAGGCGACCGTGGCCACCAATTCCGGATTTTGCGCGGCGTGAAAAACCGCTTTGGCGCCACTGATGAAATTGGCGTGTTTGAAATGACCGGTGGCGGGCTGGCGGAAGTGGCCAATCCCTCGGCGCTGTTTTTGGCGGAACGGCGCGGCAATGTTTCGGGCAGCGCGGTGTTCGCCGGTCTTGAGGGCTCGCGCCCGGTACTGGTGGAAATTCAGGTATTGCTGGCACCGAACCCGGGTGGCTCGCCGCGCCGCTCGGTGATCGGCTGGGACTCCGGGCGGCTCTCAATGCTGCTGGCGGTGTTGGAAACCCGCTGCGGGCTGAAGCTGGCAATGAACGACGTGTATTTGAACGTGGCCGGTGGCCTGCGGGTGAGTGAACCAGCGGCGGACTTAGCGGTGGCGGCGGCACTGATCTCGGCGGCCTCCGATGTGCCGACTGACCCGCAGATGGTGTTTTTTGGTGAGATCGGGTTGTCGGGTGAATTACGCCAGGTGGCGCAGGCGGAGTTGCGGTTGAAGGAAGCCGCCAAGCTGGGCTTCGCGCAGGCGGCGTGCCCGAAGCGGGTGGCGGGAGGGGCTGCAAAAATCGCGGTGCCGAGCAGCCTGAAACTGCTTGAAATCGGCCATCTGACAGACCTTGTTGCCATAGTTACCCGTGGGTTAAAGCCGGGGTTAAAGCCGGATAGCGGGGGAGAATGAGCTGATGACGTGGGTAGATGGTGTGGCAATCGGCATTGTGGTGCTGTCAGCGGTGTTCTCGCTGGTGCGCGGCTTCGTGCGCGAAATGCTGGGGGTGTTCGCCTGGCTGGGCGCTATCTATGTGGCGCTGAAATCCTATGAGCTGGTGCAGCCTTATGTGGCCAGCGTGCTGCCCGCGAAAAACCTGGTGGTGCCGGTTTCCATCGGCGTGGTGTTTATCGTGGTGTTGATCGTGTTGAGTATTCTGAGCGCCTGGATCGGCGGCATGGTGCGCGAATCATCGCTCTCCGGGCTGGACCGTTCGCTCGGGCTGGTGTTTGGCGTGGCGCGCGGCGGGTTTATTTTATGCCTCGGCTATATTGGGCTTTCGATGTTTGTGATGCCGAACGAATGGCCGCTGCCGGTGCTGAATTCGCGGGTGCTGCCGTATGCTTACCAGGGCGCGAGTGAGCTGGCCGGGCTGCTGCCGAAGGCTTATCAGCCGAATGTGCTGCCAATTCCGACCCCGGCGACACCCAGTGCGGGGGCGCTGATGCAGCAGCCGGTGGCGGGGAGTGCGCTGCGGCAAGAGTAGCGTTGCACAAACGCGGCTCGACATCATCCTGTCATAAGTTTAATTGAGGCGCGCTTGCTGCAGGCTGGCGGGCGGGGGTGCTGCAAATTGATCGATGATGACAAACCGCATGAGGAATGTGGCGTTTTTGGCGTGTGGAACGTCACTGACGCTGCCGCCATAACCGCTTTGGGGCTTCATGCCCTGCAGCATCGTGGTCAGGAGGCTACCGGGATCGTCACGCATGACGGTGTGCGGTTCCATTCGCATAAGGGCCTCGGCCTGGTGGGCGACAATTACGGTGACGCCAAGGTGATGGCCGGGCTGCCGGGCGCGCGCGCCATCGGTCACAACCGCTACGCGACCACCGGTGAGACGGTGTTGCGCAATGTGCAGCCGCTGTTTGCGGAATTTGAATTTGGCGGGTTTGCGGTGGGGCATAATGGCAACCTCACCAACGCGCATACGCTGCGCAAGGCGCTGACCCGGCGCGGCTGTTTGTTCCAGTCCACCATGGATTCGGAAGTGTTTGTGCATCTCATCGCCATCAGCCTGTATGCCAATGTGATCGACCGGCTGATTGATGCGATCAAGCAGGTGATCGGCGCATATTCACTGGTGGCGCTGACCAACGAGCAACTGATCGGTGTGCGCGACCCGTTAGGGGTGCGGCCTTTGGTGCTGGGGCGGATGCATGGTGCCGATGGTAATGCCGGCTGGGTGTTGGCCTCTGAATCCTGCGGGCTGGATATTGTGGGGGCGGATTTTATCCGGGATGTGGATCCCGGTGAGATTGTAGTGATCGACTCCGCGGGTGTGCAGAGTATCAAGCCATTTGCGCCGCAGCCGCCGCGTTTTTGCGTGTTTGAGTATATTTATTTTGCCCGGCCCGATTCGGTGATGGAGGGCACCTCGATTTACAGCGCCCGTAAGCTGATAGGGGCGCAACTGGCGCGTGAGGCGCCGATTGCCGCGGATGTTATTGTGCCAGTGCCGGATTCCGGCGTGCCGGCTGCCATGGGCTTTGCCGAACAGAGCGGGATTGCTTTTGAACTCGGGATTATCCGTAACCATTACGTGGGCCGGACCTTTATTGAACCCACCGACCAGATCAGGCATCTGGGGGTGCGGCTAAAGCATTCGGCAAATCGTGCCATTTTAGAGGGCAAGCGCGTGGTGCTGGTGGATGATAGCATCGTGCGCGGCACCACCAGCCAGAAAATCGTGGAAATGGTGCGGGCGGCGGGTGCTGCCGAGGTGCATATGCGCATCGCCGGGCCGCCCACCACGCATTCATGTTTTTACGGGATCGACACGCCAGAGCGTGGCAAATTGCTGGCAGCGCGCAATAATGTGGCAGAAATGGCAGCGCTTATCGGCGTGGACAGCTTGGCGTTCATCTCCATCGAGGGGCTGTACCAGGCGCTGGGCAAGCCTGGCCGTGATGATAAGGCGCCAGCATTTTGCGATGCCTGTTTTACCGGCGATTACCCAATTGCGCTAACCGACCATTTGCAGCCGCAAAGTGCGCAGCTGAACTTGTTGGCGGAATTAACCTAAAGCCATGATTTATCTGTACGTCGCCATAGGTGGGGCGCTGGGCAGTATGGCGCGGTTCTGGGCGGCCAATCGCATGGCGATTCTCACCGGCCCGGCGTTTCCGTGGGGCACCTTGCTGATCAACATTATCGGCTCGTTCGTCATCAGCTTTTTTGGCATGTTGGCGGGGCCGGGGATGCGCCTTGGGGTACCCTATGAGGTGCGGGTGTTTGTAACCGTGGGGATATGCGGCGGGTTCACCACGTTTTCATCGTTTAG
>NCFD01000359.1 GCA_002281005.1 Acidocella sp. 35-58-6
GATATAAGTTTTTAAGCGCGGCCAGTCCGTCAGCCATATTTGGATCAACCGTCATGATCACGCGGTACTGGTTGGTCTGGGTAAAAATGGTGGAAATAATTCGCTGCCCGAACGCGTCGTACAAAGCGCTGTCCACGGTAGCAGGCGTGATACCAAACTGCGCTGCATTTGCACGATTGATGTTGATATAGACTGAGAGACCACTATTGGCGAGATCGGAGGCGAGATCCGTCAATTGTGGGATCGTTGATAATTTAGCCATCAATAATGGGACGTATTTGGTGAAATCCGCCTGGTTAATATCCTCAAGTGAGAATTGATATTGGGTGGGACTGACGACGGTGTTGAGCGTAAGACTTTGCACTGGCTGCATATATAATTCAATGCCCGGCACGTTTTCCACTTCGTGGTTTAACCTGATGATGATGGCACTGGCAGAATCGCTGCGCTGATTAAGTGGTTTAAGATTGATCAGCAATCGGCCCTGATTGAGCGTATTATTTGACCCATCAATTCCGATATAGGATGACAGGCTTACGACGTCGTTATCCTTTAAAATAGCATCGGCAAGCTGTTGCTGATGCTGCGCCATCGCGGCGTAGGAGGTGGATTGTGACGCCTGGGTGATCCCCTCGATCACGCCATTGTCTTGCACCGGGAAAAACCCCTTGGGGATATAAACATACATGGCAACCGTCAGCAAAAGTGCAGCCACGGCTACAGTAAGCGTGAGGCGTGAATGCGCCAGAACCCAGGTGAGACCACGGCCGTAGGCGGCGATGAGACGATTGAAAACCGCTTCACTTTTCTGCTCAAATTTATTGGGATGCTGGTCAGCTTTGTCCTTGAGGATACGGGCACATAACATCGGCACCAGGGTTAATGCCGTGATAGCCGAAATGATGATGGTGACGGCAAGCGTTATGGCAAATTCGCTGAACAGTCGGCCCACCACGTCGCCCATAAACAGCAACGGGATCAGCACTGCGATCAATGAAACCGTTAGTGAAATAATGGTGAAGCCGATCTGTCCTGCACCTTTGAGGGCGGCCTGCAAGGGTGGCTCGCCCATGTCGATAAAACGTGAGACGTTTTCGATCATCACGATCGAGTCATCCACCACAAAGCCGGTGGCGACGATCAGCGCCATGAGTGAGAGGTTGTCAATTGAAAACCCAAACATATACATCGCGGCTAGCGTGCCGATCAGCGAGACCGGAACTGAAATACTGGGGATGAGGGTGGCGCGGAAATTCCGTAAAAACAAAAAGATAACCAGCACTACCAATGCCACACTCAGCATCAATTCAAATTCAGCATCCGAAACAGAGGCGCGGATCGCGGTGGTACCATCTGAGAGTACCGTTACTTTCATGGCAGCCGGTAAGCCCGCTTGCAGCGTGGCAAGTTGTTTTTTGATCGCGTTAACGGTTTGAATGACATTGGCGTTGGGCTGACGGTCAACATTGAGGATGATCGCTGGGGTGCGATTCATCCAGGCCCCTAGTTCCTCATTTTGTGGTGCGGAAATAACGGTGGCGACATCCTTCAGGTGAACCGGCGCACCGTTTTTATAAGCAATAACAAGGTTGTTATATTGCGACGGGTCGGTGATCTGATCGTTAGCATTGATGGTGTAGGTTTGAGCCGGACCCGAAAAGCTGCCTTTG
>NCFD01000360.1 GCA_002281005.1 Acidocella sp. 35-58-6
GCACTGATGGATGATCCAATACGGTCTCGTTGTGAATAAAATGGTCGGGTTGTCTTTAAGCGGTTGCCGGTGTTTGTGCCAGACAAGCGTAACCGCGCCCCTCTGCGCTGGTCTTGAGGCTATTTGATAAAGGTGGCGTTCAGCGTGTGGTGACGAGTTGCCGGGCCGGGATGCTGGTGGCGGGCGCTGTAGCGAGGGCGATGTCCTTGAGGGGGCGCCATTGACCGCCGCGCAGAACCTCACTGGGGCGGAATTTGGCTTTATACGCCATTTTGCGGCTCTCGGCGACCCAGTAGCCAAGGTAAACATAGGGCAGGTCAAGTTCAACGGTGCGGTTGATCAGCCACAGGATTGCCTGGGTGCCGAGCGAGCGTTCATCGGCCTCAGGGGTGAAGAAGCTGTAAACGGCGGAGTAGCCGTCGCCGACGCGGTCGATCAGGCAGGCGCCGAGCAAGCGCTCCTGACGGTCGCGGAATTCGATGATCGAGGTTTCGATCGGGGTGTCTTCGACCATCGCGCGATAGTCATAGAAGCTCATGGTGGCCATATCGCCGTCGCCATGGCGGGCCTGCTGGTAGTGCTGGAACAACTGGTATTGTTCGGCGGTGGCGCGGGGTGGCATCTCACGCACGGTCAGGTCAGCGTTGAGTTTATTCAGCCGTTTGTGGGTGCGGCTGGGGACGAAGTCCTGCGCACGGATGCGAATGGGGATGCATGAATTGCAGCTTGGGCACACCGGCGCGTAGGCGATGTTGTGGCTGCGCCTGAAGCCGCCGCGCGAGAGGCGGTCGTGCAGGCTTTCGGCGCTGACGCCCGCCAGTTCAGTTACAACCTTACGTTCAGTACGCCCAGCCACATACGGACACGGCAGCGGCGCCGTGGTATAAAAGAAATGCGGACGGCGGGCGGGTTTAAAACTCATCTGCTATTATGTTTGTGCTTGTCCGTGGTCACGTCAAGCACTGTTTTAGCGGATTCGTATAATTACAAGCCCCGAGAACACATCATGGCCCGCGCGGTGGCGTTCGCCAACCAGGGCCATGGCAAAAGGCAGCCCTGCCAATATGAAAAAGCTTAACCAGAGCAGTAGGGTCCATACGAGCGCCTGCGCCGGTGAGGGGGGCGAGAGGTCGATATCCTGGCGCACCGCGAGGCCAAAAATGCGCTGGCCGGGGGTGCCGCCGGTGGCCACGAGTAAGGTGTAATAAATGATCGGGAAAAACGGCATGATATGAAACATGAAAAAGCCGAGCCCGAAGGTAAACAACCCAAAGATGAAAATGTTGGTGGCCACCACCCAGCCGATGATGCTCATGAAGATGAGATCAAGCACGAATGCGCAGAGGCGGCGGGCGATGACCCCCTGAAACAGGGCGGGCGCGTTGAAATTGGTCATTGTTTGGCTCATGGGGGCAGTTTCGGCCGGTGGTATGGCAAAAATGCGGCATGTTGTCGGGGCTGGATTGATCGTTTATGCGGATTTCATGACAACAAAAACACCAAGCGGCCCGCTGACAGGGCTCAAAGTTTTCGATCTGACCCGCGTCCTGGCCGGTCCCACCTGCGTACAGATGCTGGCCGATATGGGGGCCGATGTTATCAAAATTGAGAAGCCCGGCAGTGGCGATGATACCCGTGGGTTTGTGCCGCCA
>NCFD01000361.1 GCA_002281005.1 Acidocella sp. 35-58-6
GCCTCCACACAAGCCCGCGTCTGCTCGATATGATCCCTGAACGGTATCAATATCGAAACCCCCGTTTGCTTGCGAACCTCAGCCGGCGGCTCCCAATTCACCTGATAACATGTCAACTCACCACGCTTCTTCACATGCGCGTTTAATTGCCGGCGGTTCAAATGTGCCGTTACCGCCAATTGTCCGGCATGCCCGGCATTTGGTTTCGCCGCCCCCCAAGCCGCACTCGACGTCGCGGACTTACGCCAATGATACAGCACCTCCGCCACATGATGGATCTGCGCCGGCTCCAAAATCTCGGTCGCCCGCAGTAAAAGGTCATGATCCTGCGCCCCATCAAACAGACTATTCAAAACCCCAATCTTCTTTAACGTGACCGCGTCTATCATTACAAAATGACAGATATAATTTACCTCAAGCAAAAAACGATAATTATAATCTGGCTTGAAATGCGGCTCCGAAAACCCACCCAGCCGGTCAATCTTATCCTCATCCGAATACAGCAGCTTCGCACCCGTCGCGTGCTGAGCCCGTATCATAATCTCTATCGCAGATGGCTCGAGCACATCGTCATGGTCTAAAAACGCAATAAACTGCCCCTTGGCACTCTTCAGCGCTTTGTTGGTGGCAGAACTGATCCCGGCGTTATCGCGCATTACAAAGCTTCTGATCCGCGGCTCATGCGCCACCAGCCGTTCAATCGTATCGGTCAGGCTTTGGTCTTTGCTGCCATCATCAACCAAAATCAATTCCCAGTTCGCAAAACTCTGCGCACAAACCGAATCGATCGCTGTTAAAAACTCCCCAATATCGGGCTTGTAAACCGGGCAAACAATTGAAACCAGCGGTGCCACCTGCGGCATCGCACCATATTTGACCGCTGCCCGTGCCGGCGCCAACGGCAAAGACTTTTTGGCCCAAAACACGTAATCGCTGAGCATATACCGCTCACCCGGCAACGCCGCCATCAACTCACGCCGCAGATGATACGCATAGGTGAACAACTCATCCGCCCGCGTAATCAAAGTCTGAATTCGTTGCCGCTCGGTGTCACCCGGAAACGTCACCTCAATCGGGCTGTTACGCAATTCATGGCGTCCTGGCATCCCATAAAACGACAACACCAGCCGTCGGCCAGACCGTAATTCACTCGGCGGCGAAAACGAAAACCCACAAGCCCCATCAGCCTGCAAAGTCCCCGCCACGTCACCGCGATACTGGTCCGCCACCAGTTCCGCCACCGGCACGCCGCTCGCGCAAACCAGTATTTTAACGCCACCCGCTTTAAACTTTCCACGCCGGTCAATATTCAAAGCCCAACCCTGGATCAGCCCATCAACCAGCCCATCCATGCATCCTTCAATATAGCTCTGCCGGGTCAGGCAAAAATACAATTCCGGCATCGCCATCCCACTGCGCGATGCTAGGGTAATTCGCACACCCTCTACCGTTGCAAACTGCAGCACATGGCGCATCCCATCCTGATACACCAGCGGAATCGTGTAAAAAAATCCAACCAAACGGTCTGGCAAGTTTAATCCCGCCACATCGTCGCGCGGCCGGTCACACGTCACCACATCAATCACAACGCCGTCGATCAAAACCCGTAATTTAAGCTTTTCATGCGGCGCATTAACATCGAAAGCCCAC
>NCFD01000022.1 GCA_002281005.1 Acidocella sp. 35-58-6
CGGGGGAACGGGCGTCGTCACCAGCCCTGGCGGTGGCGCAGGCGTTACCGCTGGCGCGGGGGCTGGCGCTGCTGGCGATGGTGAGGCCACCATCGGCGGTGGCGGGGGCACCGCAATCACGTTGCTGGTCTGCGCCAATGCCCAACTGGGTAAAGCGCACCCCAGTGCCAGCACCAAGCACAGCTTACGGCTCAACATTATTTGGAAGCCTCAGGCGGCGTTGGCGCCGGCCCAGCCGCGGGGTTTGGGCTGGCGGCGGGCTTGCTGGGGCTGCTCCCCATGCTGAAAATAAATTTGCCCAGCAGATCCTCAATATTCACCGCCGATTGCGTGACGCTAAACGACTGCCCCGGCTTCAGCATCGTGTCTGAACCACCCGGCGAGAGCCCCACATAATTGCCACCCAGCAAACCATCCGAGCTGATCGAGGCGCTGGTGTCTGCGGGCACCTTCACATCATTATCAATCTGCAGCGTCACAATCGCGGCATAAGTCTGCGGGTCGAGATGCTCATCGGTCACATGGCCGACCGTCACGCCGCCGAGTTTGACATCGGCACCCACAGTCAACCCACCGATATTGGAAAACTGCGCGGTCAGCGGATAACCCGAGCCTCCCAGTGCCTGCGCCTGCGTCAGCGCATAAATCAGAAAAATGGCGGCAATAACAATAACGGCGAGGCCGGTAAGCACCTCAGGTAATTTACGTGACATCCGGAAAATTCCTTAAAGCTCGGGTGTCCAGGCTTCATAATCAGCCGAAGCGCTGGCGCGCTTGCCACCGGCATAGTCATGCCCTGCCGGCCGGTAACCGTCGGCCGTCCCCGTCAAATTCGGCTGATGCGGCTTTTGCCAAGGCTTACGCCCAGTGTCAGGCAGCGGCGCATCAGTGAGATAATGCAACCACGCGTGCCACTCCGGGCCAATCGTCGAGGCCTCTGCCGCACCGGCATAAACCACCCAGCGGCGAGGCCGTTTGCTGCCGACAGTTTTACGTTGCTGGAAAAACTGATTGCCGAACGCGTCCTCACCAACATGGCTGCCGCTGAACAACGTATGCAAGGTGAGCCCCGGTTGAAAAACCAAGCCTTTAAGGCCGCCGAGCTGACTCAAGGTGACTTTAGTATGGGTCGATGCTGTGCTCATGTATCTCGATATAGGTGATGCAATGCGTCCGGTCCATTGTCGTTATGCCACCTTCGCATTTTGCTTCTATCCACAGGATTTTGTGGTGGACGCGCAATTTCACCACTAAATGTATTTTTCCTAGCATCGTGATCGTCATAAGGTCCGCCCTATGGAACAGCAGCGCACGCACAAATCCTGGCACGGAATCAGACAAGCGGTTTTCAATGGCCAATCCGACCCCGACTCACCACCCGTTGCTGTGACCATTCCGGTTGCCTGGGGACAGCAGGCCGCTGACGCTCTGGCCAGCCTGATCCCGGACAAAAATGCCCTTGATATCGCGCAACTAACCCAGGCTTGGGTCACACCCATTGCGGCCCGTGCACAGGCGCTAGGACTATCCGGCCAGCTTACGGCGGGTTTAAACGCCCTGGTTGCCAACCGGCAGGCGTGCCCGGTGCCGCTGAATGGCAATTTTGCCACGACCCCACCCGGATTTATGTTCAACCCGAACGGTTTTTGCGATGCCGCCGGTATTTTTGATGTAGCCGCCTTTGGCACGGCTGTGGAATTGGCGGTCATGGCCCTGACCCTGGCAGCCCCGGAAGCCACCCGTTTGAACCTGAGTCTTACCGACTTGCATTTGTTTATCACCCGCCTGAACCTGCCGTACGACAGCGCCCCCGCCCGCGACACGCTGGCAACGCTCAGCGCTTTCATGACCGCCCGCGCGGATCTGGCCTCCAGCCGGTTTGTTTCAACCGACCACGGTCCCACCGTGCATGTCCGCCCCTATGCCAAACTGGCCGCCGGTTGCGCCATCCCGGGCCTGATGGATGCCACGCTCGAGGCGCAGCGCCTTGCGATGGAGGCCGGGGTCCGGGGGCACTCACACGTAACCACTTATGCGCCTCACCCCGCCACCGAGGCCCTGCTCGGAGCCGAAACCCTTGGCTTCAGCCCGGCTGTTTCCGCGCTTGATGAAGCCGGAAACCTTAGCCGCTGGGCCCAGGCCAAGCTCGCTGCCTCGGGCACAACAGCGCAGGCCGCGCTGGCGGCACATTTACGGGGTGAGGCGATTCTCGTCCCCGCCGGTTTAACAGCACACCGGATGATGCATGATGCGCTGGCACCTTATGTTCATGCCATGCCCGCACCACCGGCCGCCGCAACACCCGCGCAGCCAGCCAGCCAGCGTGCCCCATTACCACCCCGGCGCACCGGCTACACGCAAAAAGCCAGTATTGGCGGGCACAAATTATTTTTATCAACCGGCGAATATGCCAACGGCCGTCTAGGGGAAATTTTTATAGCCCTGCACAAGGAAGGTTCAGCATTCCGTGGCCTGATGGATGCTTTCTCGATCGCTGTGAGCATGGGTCTGCAGCATGGCGTGAGACTGGAGGACTATATCGAGGCCTTCACCTTCACCCGCTTCGGCCCCTCGGGTGCCGTTGAAGGCGACCCGGCAGTGACCCAAGCGACCTCAATGATCGACTATGTGTTCCGCAATCTGGCGGTAAATTATCTGGGCAACCATAATATCGCGCCCGCCACCCCTGAGGCCGCTGACTCGGTGGGGGATGGCGCCGCCGACCGTGCGCCCTTGCTACCGCTCGACCTACCCGCCCCTGCCCCGCGTGAACGCCGCCGGGCCTTTAAATTAGTGAGCTAACATGAACGTCGCGCAACGCCGTGCTGACCTCGGCATTGTTTTACCCAGGCCGATGAGCCCGGTTGGCTCCTACGTGCCGGTTACCATTACCGGCCATCTGGTGGTGGTCAGCGGTCAACTGCCGGCCATCGACGGCAAGGTGGCTGTCACCGGCAAGCTGGGCGGCGGCGTCTCAATCGATGAAGGGCAGCATGCCGCCCGGCTTTGCCTCATCAATGTGCTTGCCCAGTTGCAGGCCGCCTTGCCCGGTGGGCTGGACAGCATCACCCGCGTCAGCAGGCTGGGCGGCTTTATCGCCGCCACGCCTGATTTTACCCAGCATGCGGTGGTCATGAACGGCGCCTCAGACCTTGCTTTGGCGGCTTTCGGCGATATCGGGCGCCATGCCCGCGCCACCGTCGGTGTGGCTTCGTTACCGCTTGATGCGGCAGTTGAGGTTGAGGGGATGTTTTGGCTCGGCTGAACGTCTATTCTGTGGCATAACGAGCGTTAAACACCATAGGAGACGTCTTTGCCGCCAGCCAAACCAGTGCCACCAGACCTGATCGAGCGGCCGGGCCAGGTTGAATCCAGCAACGGGATCGACATGGGAATCCTGCCGAGCCTGATGGGGTACATGCTCCGGCAGGGCCAATTATGCGTATACCAGGATTTTTTTCAGGTTTTAGCGGCTGAGGGCATCCGGCCTCCGCAATTCTCCATCCTCGAAGTCGTCAGCCGCAACCCTGGCATCCGCCCGTCTGATGTTGCCACCGCGATCGGGATCAAACGCGCCAATCTGGTGCCGCTGGTGAGCGCACTGGAAAAACGCGGCTTTCTGACCCGCGCGATGGCGGAACTGGACCGCCGCGCACAGTCACTGCACCTGACCCCGGCGGGTGCCGAAAAACTGCGATATTGGCACAGCATCGTGAAGCCGCATGAAGACCGGCTGGCCGAACGTCTGGGTGCGCACGGGCGCGAAACCTTGTTGAAGCTGCTGCAAACTTTGGTGCGCGGGTGATTTCGTCTAGCCCCGATCGCCGCTGAAAGCCCGATGTGACCGTCTCGAAATTCAGCCGCCGCCTCGGTAACGTTGCATTGAACATGGCGCTCGATGGCACCTTGGCGATCATGGCCGTGCTGATTGCCGGCTGGCTATGTGCGCCCGCCTCGCCGTGGCCAAATCCACCGGCACTGGCAATTGGCGGTGGTGTCTCGATCTGGTTGATCGGCGTACCATTCGGCCTCTCACGTCTGCATTGGCGATTCACCTCGATGCGAGATTTGGCGCTGGTCGGCGGCGCGGGAATTGCCGCCGCCGTCCTCCTGACACTGCTGATCATTGGGGCCGGCTTCGACCTCCCCTCGCCAAGCTACCCGCTGGCATTGATGTTTTCGATGCTGGTTTTGCTGGTTGGCCCGCGGATCGCCTACCGCCTGCTTCGCCATCCCGGCACACCCAGCGCAGTCAATGCAGTCAATGCAGTCAGCAGCGCCATTCTGGTGGGCACTGGCGACACCATCGAGCTATTCCTCAACGCCCTCGCCCGCGCCACCGAACCACCGTACCGCATCACCGGGCTGATCGCGCTCCCCGCCCGCCATATCGGACGGCGCATGCACGGGTTGGATATTCTCGGTGCCGTATCAAACGCCGATGGTGTTCTCACCAAGCTGGCGGCGGCAGGCACCGTGCCCGACTTACTGGTCATCACCGAACCGGAGTTTTCCGGCACCGCACTTGCTGGCCTTCTGACAGCGGCAGACAAGCATGGCTTACGGGTGCTGCGCGCGCCAAACCTGACCGCGTTATCACCGGCTGATCCGGGACAAATTCAACTTCAGCCCATCGCCATTGAGGATTTGCTGAACCGGCAGCAAGTGGCGCTGGACCGTGATGGCATGGCACGTTTGATCGCCGGCCGGCGCGTGCTGGTCACCGGGGCTGGCGGCTCGATAGGCTCCGAGTTGGCGCGCCAAGTGGCGGGGTTCGCTCCCGCCTCCCTGATGCTACTCGATAACGGCGAATTCGCGCTCTGGCAGATCGACCTGGAACTCACGGAAAAACACCCCTCGGTGGCACGGCTGTCAGTGATTGCTGATGTGCGCGATACGGCGCGGATGCATGAGGTGTGTGCACAGTTCAAACCTGAGCTGGTGTTTCACGCCGCCGCGCTCAAGCATGTACCGATTGTGGAATCCAACCCGCTTGAAGGCCTGCAAACCAACGTGCTGGGCACCAGGGCTGTTGCGGATGCAGCGCGCGCCAGCGGTGCCGCGCTGATGGTGTTAATCTCCACCGATAAAGCCGTGAACCCAAGTTCGGTGATGGGCGCTTCCAAACGCCTCGCCGAGATGTATTGTCAGGCGCTGGATGTCGCGGCTCGTCAAAATGGCGGCATGGGGTGCATAACAGTACGGTTCGGCAATGTATTAGGCTCCACCGGCTCGGTGGTGCCATTGTTCCGCCGCCAACTCGCCATGGGTGGACCGCTCACCGTGACCCACCCCGACATGCAGCGTTATTTCATGACCGTGCGCGAAGCCGTAGGCTTGGTGTTGCAAGCCTCGGTCGTAGGTTCCAAGGGCGGTGACACGATCAAACATGGCGGCATTTTTGTGCTCGATATGGGTGAACCCGTGCGCATCGTTGACCTGGCCAGGCAAATGATTCGTCTGGCCGGGTTGCGGCCCGATATTGACATCGGGATCCGTTTCACTGGCTTGCGCCCAGGAGAAAAACTTTTCGAGGAATTATTTCATGGCAGCGAGCAGCCAGTGCCAACCGGTTTCCCAGGCTTGCTGATGGCCAGCCCGCGCATCGCCGACATGGCGTTGGTGCAAGCCGCCATGGCCGAAATTTCCGCGCAAGGCACCCAAGGCGATGCGACCCATGCGTTAGCGGCGTTGGCGCGGCTAGTGCCGGAATTTGCGCATAATGCAGATGGCGGCGGCGCACCTCTCGCAGATTGCGAAAAGACAGGGTAATCTGACTGTCATGAATGCTTCGCACCGCGCCGCTATCCCATTTCTCGACCTCAAGGCCCAGCAGGCTCGCATTGGCCCCGCTCTGCGCAACCGGCTCGATGCTGTGTTGGCACACGGGCAGTATATTTTAGGCCCGGAAGTGGCGGAATTAGAAGACCGCCTTGCGGCGTTCTGCGGGGCCAAATACTGCGTCAGTGTCAGTTCGGGCACCGACGCGCTGCAAATTGCGATGATGGCGGAGGGCATCGGCCTGGGTGATGCCGTATTTCTGCCCGCCTTCACCTACACCGCCACTGCCGAAGTGCCGCTCCTGCTAGGAGCCACGCCGGTATTCGTCGATGTTGACCCACGCACTTTCCAAATTGACTTGGCGCATCTTGAAACCCGCATTGCCGATGTGAAACGCGGCGGTGTTTTGAAGCCCCGGGCCGTGGTGGGCGTGGATTTATTCGGGCAACCCGCCGACTGGCCAGGCCTCAACGCCATCGCCGCCCGCGAGAACCTGTTCACCCTGGATGATTGCGCCCAAAGTTTTGGCGCTGCGCTGAACGGCAAGCGCCTGGGCACTGCGGCGGATGCCACCGCCACCAGCTTCTTCCCCTCTAAACCGCTGGGCGCTTATGGCGACGGCGGGGCGTTATTCACGCAATCGGCGGAACGGGCGGCGCTGTATCGCTCACTGCGCACCCACGGCGAAGGCACCACCCGCTATGAGGTGATGCGAATTGGTATGAATGGCCGGTTGGACACCATGCAAGCCGCTATTCTCCTGGCGAAACTAGACGTTTTTGAAGCCGAGATCGCCACCCGCGAAACCATTGCCGGTATCTACGATGCGGCCTTGGCGGATGTGCTGGATATCCCCGCACGGGTGCCAAATTCTGCTAGCGCGTGGGCTGTGTATGCTATTTTGTTGCGTGATACCGCGACCCGTGACGCGGTACAGGCGGCGCTGCGGGCTGAAAATATCGCCAGCGCTGTGTATTATCCGCGCCCGCTGCACCGCCAGCCGGCCTACGCCTCCTGCCATGACGGTGCTGCCTTGCCGGCCTCGGAGAGTATCAGCGAGTGCATCATGGCATTGCCCATCCACCCCGACCTGACCGTTGAACAAGCCACCCGTGTCGCCGCGGCCGTGCGCGCCGCTTTGGGCGCTTAACGCCGATGCCGCGCGGCGACTTATTCCCTGAAATCGGGCCTTACGAGACTGGTTATCTGCCGCTTTCGGGTGAGCATGTGATGTATTGGGAGCAAGTGGGCAACCCGCGCGGCAAGCCGGTTTTGTTCCTGCATGGCGGCCCAGGGGCCGGGGCGGGGGCGGTGCACCGGCGGTTTTTTGACCCCTCGATCTGGCGGGTGATTATTTTCGACCAGCGCGGCGCCGGACGCTCAAAGCCGCTGGGCAGTATCACCGCCAACACCACACCGCATCTGGTTGAGGATATCGAGTCCTTGCGGAAATTCCTCAATATCGAGCGGTTTTTGCTGTTTGGCGGCTCCTGGGGGTCCACCCTCGCTTTGGCTTATGCGCAAGCCCACCCGGAAGCAGTGATGGGGCTGGTGCTGCGCGGCATTTTCCTGGGCCGCCCAGAGGAGGTGGACTGGTTTCTGTACGGCATGGCCCGCGTGTTCCCCGACGCTCATGCCGCCTTCGCACAATTCCTGCCCGAACCAGAACGTGGTGACTTGCTGAAAAGCTACCTTGCCCGATTGATCAACCCCGACCCGGAAATTCACGGCCCGGCCGCCCGCACCTGGAGCATCTATGAAGGCTCCTGTTCAACCTTGCTGCCCAGCGTCGAAGCTGTCTCGGCTTTCGCCCAGGACCGTGCCGCGATCGGCTTGGCCCGCATCGAGGCACATTATTTTGAACATGATTTGTTTCTCCCCGAGGGAGGCCTTCTTGGCCATATGGAAGCTCTGCGGCAGATCCCCGGGGAGATTGTGCAAGGCCGTTATGACATGATTTGTCCTGCAAAATCAGCGTTCGACCTGATGGCAGCCTGGCCAGCCGCCCGCCTGACCCTGGTGCCCGACGCTGGCCATTCAGCACTCGAGCCTGGCATTCGCACCGCTTTGATCGCCGCGCTGGAGCGCTGCCGCGCCTTGACGTGACCATAATTCCGCCCTCAAGTCCCGACACCATAAAAGCGACATAACCTTGGAGGGCTCGGTGAAGATTTCGAGGCGGTCACTGTTGGCAGCATCTATGTTAGCCCCGGCAAGCCGTGCCATGGCTGCACAGGCTTTGCCTGAGGCATGGCCGCGAGCGATTTTAATGGCAACCGGCCGCCCTGGTGGCGTGTATGATATTTATGGCGCCGCCTGGGGGCGGATTGCGCAACAAACCAGTGGCGTGACCATCGCCTACCGGGCTTCCGGCGGTGCAGCGGCTGACATTCTGTTGATCGAACAAAACGCCGTGCAACTGGGCATGACAACCGTGGCGGTGGCCGACCAAGCCCGCACCGGCAGTGGCAGTTGGACCGCGGGGGTCAAGTTTGGTGCTTTCCGCGCCTTGTTCCCCATGTTCCCTTCAATTCTGCAAATCGTAACGCCACGCAGCACTGGCATTACATCGCTTGCCAATCTGGCCGACCGCGTGATTGGCATGGGCCCGGATGGCGGCAGCGGCGCTGCTGCGGTGCCCAGCATTTTCGCCAGCCTGGGCATTATTCCGGCGCAGTCCATAACAGGTGACTATTCAAACCAACTGCATGACATGCTGGCTGGCCGGTTAGATGCCTGCGCGTTTATCGGCGCGCCACCGCTCCCGGCGATCCAGAAAATTGCCGAGACCGAACAACTTGGCATCATCGGTTTCACCCAAGCCGAAGCCGCGCACGTGGACCGCATTATCCCCGGCGTGCACGGCATGACCATTCCCGCTGGCACATTTGCCCGCCAAAGCATGGCGATCGCCAGCGTGGGTACCGCCAATTTTGCCATCGGCGCGGCGCATCTGCCCGATGAGCTAGTCCACGCCATCACCCTGGCGGCGATGCGTAATCAAACCAGCCTGGAACGGGTGGTGCCGGCCGCGCATATCTTCAACGCTCCCACTATTGTAACGCCCGGCCAAATGCCGTTCCACCCAGGCGCTGCGGCAGCTTTACGCAGCCTTGGCATGGTGGTGCCGGCTGAATTTGTCGCAAATTAAATAAGTTTGCCGCCAACCAGCGTGAGTTGCCGGTCCATACGCTTGGCCAATTCCGGGTTATGGGTGGCAATCAGTGCGGCGACATTTTCCGAGCGCACGATCCGCAGCAATTCGCTGAACACAATTTCAGCGGTAGCCACATCCAAGTTGCCAGTCGGCTCATCGGCCAGCAACAAGGCCGGCGCATTGGCCAGCGCCCGCGCAATGGCAACGCGCTGTTGTTCACCACCGGAGAGTTTACCAGGCAGGTGATCAGCGCGAGCAGCCAAGCCCAATTTAGTGAGCAATTCCATCGCGCGTTTTTCAGCTTCGGCCTTGGATTTTCCAGCGATCATCTGCGGCAGCACGACATTTTCGAGCGCTGAAAATTCCGCCAGCAGATGGTGAAACTGATACACAATGCCGATGGTATGCAGCCGGATATTGGTGCGCTCGGTATCACCTAACTTACCCGCGTCCGCGCCATTGATGATTACCGCCCCGCCATCGGGTTTTTCCAGCAACCCCGCCAGATGCAGCAAGGTTGACTTGCCCGAACCCGAGGGCGCGACCAGAGCGACGATTTCGCCGCGGCGCAAATCGAGATTGGCACCATCCAGAACCGTGAGCGCCTCGCTCTCGCTTTTATAGGTGCGAACGAGATTTTGCAGTTGTAATAAAAAATCACTCAC
>NCFD01000023.1 GCA_002281005.1 Acidocella sp. 35-58-6
GTACACGGCATTCAACAGCGCGCCGATGATGGTGCGCGATATCCCGGGTTCGGTCTCCAACGCCTTCAACGGCATTTTCAGGAAGATCGTCACCTTGCCGTCCAGCAGGGCGGAGGTCCTAAAACTGTTTCCGGAGACCAGATTGGCAAAGGCCGGGTTGGCGAGCCAGGTGGTCAGCTCGGCGGCGCTGCCGATCACCCCGCTGAAGGTCTCATCCACCAGCCCGCATACCGGCCCGGCTAACTGGCGCGCATAGGCGCTGGGGCTCGCCTCAAAAATCCCCCGCAGCACGGCCCTGACCTCATTGACCGGCATAGCGATCGCCCGGCGTACCGCGCGCAAGGTCTTGAGCTTTGCCGGCGCTGTCTCGTCGAACAGAATATGGGCCAAAAAACAGCGCACCATATTGCGCGCCATGCTGTCGAAAAAATCATCTTTTCTGGCCGCTGGCTTGGTATCCCCGCACACCCAGGCAACAACGGAATCGATGTTGGTGGCCGCCAGCGGCGAGGTGGTGTCGATCCAGTCCAGCACGTTGAAGCCAGTCCCTGCGCGCGGGTCGAGATCATGCACCATGTGCCCCATCGCCTTACGCGCGTCCCGCAACATCGGCGCGATCTCTCCGGCGGGATCAAGAATGACCGCTGAGCCGGTCCAATGCAGCAAGGTGGAGACGGCCGTGGTGGTCTTGTAGCCACCGCTGCCGATGATCATCAGCGAATGGGTCGGCCCCTCACGGCACGGATCGATCAGCAAAGGCGCCTGACCGCCCTGCCCCCAGCTTTTGGCATCGTCCGGATCGAAGCGCCGAACCGCCACCTTCTCCTGGTCAACGCGATAAGCCTCACCGACGACAATGCCGCCAAAGGCAGGATTTGGGCCAGGAAAGCGTTCGCGCGCCGCCGCCATCGCCATCCATGCGGCGCGTCCATGATTATCGGTCACCGCCAGCGGCGATTTGACAATCCCACCAAACAGCGGTCGCCGGAGTTTTGGTCCCACCACTTGCCGGCCGCGATAGATGAGTGCCGCGATCATCAGCACCGGCGGCACCGCGCCGACCCCGGCACCGATTTTAAGCCAGAGCGCCACACGCGGGTTGCCGTCAAAATTCAACGCATAGAGCCACCATTGCCAGAATGGCTGCGGAAACTCATGCAGCAGCCCGGTCCCGAACAAAAACACGAAGGACGCAACCACAGTCCAGGCGATCAGCGCCAGGATGACACCAAAGCCGATTTTGACGATGAGCTGGCCGGTTTGCTCTGAAATGGCGATGCTCATGATTCATGCCGCCCGCAACAAATGCGCAGCACTCTCACCCCGGCGCGCAGCATCGGCCGCAAACCACACCTCGCCGATCTCATAGACCGCGCCCTCATTATGGAATGGAATGATCAGATCAACGGCGGCGGATAAAAACTCCATCAACGTCCTGTCATCCCACCTCCCACCCTGCGGGCTGCCCTTCACCAGGGCAAAGAGCCGCCTGAACGCCTGCTCAGGGTCCCGGCCATGGATGGTGGTGATTGAGCCGGGATGCCCGGAGACGATCTCGTTGATATAGGTCCAGGCGGCATCGTCGCGCAGCTCCTGCAACAAGATCCGATCCGGCTTCATGCGCAGGCTGGCTTGCAACAGCATCTCAGGCGTCACCCGCGCCAAGCCGATATTGTCCTTGGCATAGAGCAACCGGACATGATTGGGCTGGGGAATGACCAGCTCCAGCGTGTCCTCGATGGTGATCAGCCGCTCCTGCTCCGGGATGGCGCTAATGAGGGTTTTACTCATCGTAGTCTTGCCGGAGCCGGTGGCGCCGCAGAGCAGGATTGTCAGACGCGCCTGCACGGCACGTTCCAGAAAAGTTTGGATGTCCCCTGCATCATAGAGGGCGAGCAAGGCGGCAAAGTCCCGGTGCACCGCCTCTTTACGGCTGGCCCAGTTATTCCAGCCGGCCACCCGGTAGCGGCTTACCAGCGAGTCGAGCGACGCCACCGAGACCCCCGGCTTACGGATGGTGATGCTGAGCGTACCTGCCGGAACGGCGGGCGGCATGCAGATTTGCAGCCGCTCCCCGCCCGGCAATTCGGTTGCACATAGCGGGCTACGCGGTCCGACATCCTGCTTACGCAGCGCGCCGGCCAGGGTCGCGATATCCTCGAGGCCGGCATAATCGAGCGGCACGGCTTCCGCACGGAACTGACCGCGCTGGCGGACAAACAACTCGCCCGGCCGATTGATGCAAATCTCTTCCGTGGCGGGATCATCCAGCCAGGACGCCAGCGGCCGGAGTAAAAATGTCAGTAAGCGCGCCGCCTCACCCGCCATTGCCCGTCTCCGCGCCCGTATCATCCAGCCGCAACCGGTACACGCTGGAAAAATCCAAATCATGCGCCACGATAAGCGATACGGTATCGCCCTGGTTCTTGGTCAGCGTCGGCGGAATGTTGATGGAGTTTGCCAGGGCCGTGTTGGCAACCGACTGCCCGTTGCTCTGCGCGGCATACACAAAGCCAAGTGCTGCCTGCTGCGAGGTCGAATTGCTGTTGCCATTCCCTGCCGCCGCCAGGGTTCCGGCCTGCAACCCGCCTTGCACCATCGTCAGCATCAGCGCCCCGCCAAACCGGTCCCAGAAATGATTATCCACCTCGCCCGGCAACCCCGCCCGGCCCAATTCATCGGAGCCGGGGGAATCCAGCGTGACGATGACATGATCCGGCGTCTCGGCCCGGGTCCAATCGACGAACACCCGGTTCTGTCCCTGCAGAAGCCCGCTCTCCATTTGGCCGACGATCTTTGTGCCCCGGTCGAGCAGCACGACATTACCGGTAGCCCCGCGAATATCGATCGGCACCACACAGGTCACCAGGCCGGGGAGCTGGCTGTCGATGGCGGTTTGCAAGGTACAGGGGATCATCGTGCCTTCGGTGATCACCATGTCGGGATTTTGCAGCACCGATGCCTGCTCGCCATCGAGAACCGTGGGCTTCAGCCGGGCCGCCAAAGGCGAATTATCCGGCATCGGCGGCATCGCCGCCGTGGCGCCCGGCTGACTGGCACCGGATAAGACCTGCCTAATGGGGGCCGGCACTGACGATCCGGAGAAGGCCAGGATCGGCGCCGCGGCGGGCGAGGCTTGCGCGGGTGCATCCAACAATCCCGTTTGTGTATTGGCGGGCGCTGGCAAATTTTGCGCGGCGGGCTTCATGGCCGAGTCCGGCGGCCCGTTAAAAACCTCGCCTTCATTCGTATATGCCGCTGGGATGATTTTTTGCTGGTCCGCCCGTTTATGACTGAACAGCGCATTGAACCAGATGAAGCCCAGCCCCAAAACCGCCACCAGCGCCAAAATGCCGAGCTTGGTACCAGTGGTCAGCTCTCGGCGCGGCGTACCCGCGACAGGCGAGCGTCCATCCTCCACGGGCGAGGCAGCCGCCTGATCGCTCCGGCTCCCCGCCTCCGGCCCGTTGGGCGCTTGCCCGCTCATGGCTTAGCTCCCGGCATACTGTTACCCGGCGGCACGACAACGCGCGACACATCCGGGCTGGTCGTCCCGGTCTCAGGATTACCGCCCACCGACTGGTAGCCGAGGTTATAGATATCCAGCACCGTGCCACCATCGCGTAGGCGCCATTCCCGTGCGGTCTGGTCGAGCTGCACGATATCGCCATTGACCGCATAACTGGCCGTAGCCTCCTTCCCATCCGGGTCAATCACGAAAATCGAGGGGATGCGCGCGTTGCCTGCAAATTGCAGCAGCGTGGAGTAGCCATTGTCCCACACCGCGAGCGGCGCCAGCGAGCGATCCCCTTTGGCAACATATTTGTAATTGCGCGCCCCCGCGTAAGGGCTGCTCTGCTCAGTCTGGAATGCCGCCTGTGCGGCGGTTTGCGTCGCCCGTGCCAAGGCCAACCTGTTGAGCGCCGCCACCTTTTTGGCGTCGGCAACTGCACGCGCCGCCGCCGCTTTGGCCGCATCCGCCGGATAGGTGAACTGCACCGAGTAGAACACACCCGCCGCCCCATCCGCCGTGCTCGGGGCATTCACGGTCTCGATCTCGAAGACATAGCGTCGCAGCGCGCCATCCTGGCGCTGGGTAAGCACGATGATCGGCTGCAATTTGAGCGCGGCGCTGGGCTTGAGGAACAGGTAATTGCCCTTTGGCACGGCGGCCAGGTGCAGGCTGTCCGTCTCCGCCACCGAGGTCACCGTCTCGTCCGGCGCGAAACTCACCACCATCGTCGCGCCGACGATGGTCGATAGATGCACCACCTGGCTCGGGTTGTAGGCGACATAGCGCATCCGGCTGTCATAATGGCCCGCATTCGGCGTCTGATCAGCATGGGCGCCGCGCGCCATCAGCGTACTTGCCATACCAACCACGAGCACCAACGCAAAAGCTCGTCTCATGGCGCGGTATCCTCCTCGTCCTGATAGCTGGTAATGATGATGCCGCCAGGATCATCCAGTCGTTCGGCATCAGGCATGGTATCGACCTGCTCGAATTGCTCCGTTGCGGTCCAGGTGGTGGTAACCGCGGTATTCATGCCCGCCTCAAAGATCCGCTGGTAACGCACTTGCGCCACGCCAGGACCGATCAGCGCCACTGAAATCGGCTCCACGGTCACGACGCCATTCTTGCCGATGGTCACCTGCGGGGATTGCGGGTTGGGATAATTGAACCACGCCTGATAGGCGGCTTTTGTCGCGGCATCCGACATGCCGGAGACGATGTCATAGCGGTAGCGAGCGGTATCATAGGAATAACCTTCGCGCATCTGCACATATTGCCAGAGGGCCGCGCGGATCACCGCTTGATGCGTGGAGGCCGGCAAGGTTGAAAGCGCGACTGAATTATCGATCGTGCCATCCGGGCGAATGAGAAAATACACCGGCACCAATTTGGTCAATGGCAACATCGAGGCCACCGCCCATGCCAGCCCCAGATTGGCGAGCATGGAAACTGCGAACGCCACCAGCGCGCCTTTGGAGACCAGCCGGGCCGAGCGCCCTCGCGCTTCCTGAAACGACAAAACCTCCTTGTAATGCTTGTCCAGCATAGCGGGCGCGAGCGGGAATGTGCCGGAGTTCTGATCCATCACGCCCTACCGGTCCGCAACTTTGGGAGGGGCAGCCAAATCCTGCGGCGTTGGCTGCCAGTGCCCCGCATTCAGCGCAAAGAGCGGCCCGGACGCCACGGCGAGAGGATCAGGATTGGAGCACCCAGCGAGTAGCCCGAAGGTGACGATGATCAGTAGAAATCGAAATAACCGCCCAGGAACCGTCAATATCGCGGGAAGTGGCTTTTTCGAGAAAAATTTCCGACAGACAACCCAAACCAGAATGAGCAAGAGTGGAAGGTGAATCAGATTATTTGCTGAGATAATCATAAAATTGTACATCTACGCTCTCCCCGGAACTGGTCGTCCGCTACCGCGAACCATTTGCACCACACGCCCCGCCTGCATCGCTGACGACGCCATACTCAACGGGCTGACGGCAACACCACCACCGAGATAACTCGCCACAGCCGGTAAAAAGGCACAGATTAAACTGCCCAGCGTCAGAAAAACCAAAAACTGGATGCAGATGGTGACCGTTTCCGCCGTATTCGCAAAACTCAGATTGGTCATGCTGACATTGAAATACGCCGCGTCACCATTGATGATAATGCTCAACACGATATCGATAAGCAGCGTGAGAATTGTCAGACCGATCAGCTTACCAATAAACCGATCAGCTATCCCCCTGGTCGCGGAAAATAGATAACCGGCCAAGACAAAAGGACCGATCGAGACAATAACATCGATCATGATCCTGGTTGCCTCATAAATGAGGAAGGTGATGCCGATTGGAAAAACGATCAGATCCTGCAAAAGACCAAGCTCCACAGAATACAGAACATTGTAGAAGTTCAAGTTCCTTTCTGCGGTCACAAATAGCTCATTGGCTTCATTCCAGATCGCATCAAATTGATGGGCCGTGGGCTGTGCGCCTGTGACACCCAAAAACGCCGATGAAAGCCAGTTTGGAATACCGCTTGAAAAGAATGATACGATATACTCATTATAGAGTGTTGCGGACATCAAGATACCAACCACCAGGCTGACCGATATGATCCTCGAAATGCCGGTCCTGACGCCGACATCTCCCCGCATTACGAGTATACCCGTCAATAAAATCCACAACACTATGATCGCCGTGAGCGGCCCCTGTATCGCCGACATCGCGGCATTCACAGTGGCCATCATTCCATTCGTAAATGGCTGTTGGATCGTTTGATCAAACACATAGAACGGATCAAGATTGCTTGCGCTTGCCATCACTCACCTCATGGAGGTTTCGGGTTGGAGTTCGATTGTCCTGCTGATGCATTGAATGCCGCTGCAGCCTTCGCATAATCTGCGCCCGCCAGCTGCGCATCCGCCGAGGCCACGTTCTGACATGCGGCCGGCGTCATCATTTCGGCATTTCCGGCACAGCGCCGCTCATCCTGCTTCAGAACATCTGGATGGCGAACATACCACGCCGCCGAGTGCACTTCAGGCGGCAAGTTCACCGGGCTTATTTCAGTGCTTGAAGAACCAGTTGAACGACCAGAATGGCTGTTATCGACAACGAGATAAAGTGCGCCGCAGCCACCTATGATGATCAATGAACCAATTATAATCTGGGATTTTAACATGGCTATTGTCCTGTATTATCGGCGGCAGCTGCCTGGCTGTAGTCCGAAGAGGCATTGGTCATATCCTCGACGAACTGCTCCTTCTGCTGCTGTTGCTGCGACGATGCTTGCTCGCTCGCCAGCACCTGAAGGTTTTGCGCCTGCGCCTGCTGCGCCTGCACGAATTGCGATTCCGCCGCGATGCGGCCATTGATCGCATCAACCTGGGTGATCGATGTGGCAGCGTTCAAATCCGATTCCAGATTCGGCAAATCCTGCATACGCTGTTGAATCGCGGCGAGATTCGTCGATGCGATGCCTTCGATATTCGCGATGGCATTGCCATTGGCATTCATTTGTGCACTCGCGGCCGAGCCATCCGTTGGTGCATAAACATGGTTCTGGTTATAATAACTTGCGGCCGCACCGGACGGCGCGGTTGTTCCTCCGACCAGCCCCGCCATCGCGTTCGCCATGGGCATCGGGTTTTCGATCGACTGGTTCTCCATTCCAGCCGCCATGCCCATGACATTAGTGGGGTTGGTGAACATCTGATAGGTCTGCTCAAGCTGCGACAATTGCGCCTTGAGCTGCTCCACCGCGATGACTGATTGCGCCGCAGTCTGGATGTTCTGCCCCAGATTAGCGCTGTCGATCACCGCCATTTGCGCGGTGGCCTTTGGCGCCACGCAGAGGCTCAGCATCACTCCCGCGCTCACAACCACATATGCAAGTCTATTCGGATTCATATCATCCTCCTCTCAATCCTTGGCGTCATGGTAGGATCTTAAAAATTCCGGCAGCCATTTGTCTGGCTCATCGCCCAGCTCGCGGCGCAGTTTTTCTGCAAAGCGCACGGTATTCGCCCGGCCGGAAAGTATAGCGACACAATCGCGCATCTGGCCGAGATCGAATTCGCAAATAACACTGGCCTGCTCGCGCTTGAGCAGGAAGCGGCGCTTACCGACCGCCATCTCTTCGCGCACCGCGCGATATTCCCCTTCAGTGCATTTGAGGCCGTCAATATAAACCGCGCGGTCCGCCGTCGGCGACGGGAACATGATCTTGGTCTGACATTGCGCCACGATCGACGGCCCCAGCGGGCTCTCCAGAATATGCTCGGGCATCTGCAACGCCAGAAACACCGCGCCATTGCTCTTGCGCACCGTCAACAAAAGGTTATCAACCACCGCCGCGAATTGCGGGTTTTTAAGGTAGAAGCGGAATTCATCGATACTCAGCACGACGCGCCGCCCATCGAGGATTTGTGTCACACGATAGAGCAGATAAGCCCCGGCCGGCGCGCAGACTTCGTCGTGCTCCAGCAGCTGGGTCATATCGACGCCGGTGATCGCGCCATCGAGCCGCACCTCGTCGCGCTCCCCATCGAACGCCCAGCCCAGCGCATTACCCCGGCACCATTTCTCGAGGCGAGGACCCAGCCCTATCGGATCGGCATGGCCGAGGAATTCCCGCAATCCAGCCAGCGAACGCAACTCTTCTGGCATGCTCATCTGCCGGGTGATGGCACGCTCCAGGCGCTTCTCATCCTCCGGATTCAGCCCGCCTTTGCCGTCGCTTTGCACCAGCGCGATGAGCCAACCCCGCAGAAAATCCCGGTCCGCTTCAGTATCTTTCAGCCCACGCAGCGGCGCCAACCCTGACGCCTCACCACGGCGCAATTCGAGGTAGGTGCCGCCCGTGGCGCGCACCAGCAATTCCCCGCCCCGGTCCTTATCGAAAAACACCACCGAGCCAGCCCGGCCCGATGGGGTATTCTCCTCCACCATCGCCTGCTCGAACATCGCCAACAGGAACATCAGCAGCGCGGTCTTGCCAGAGCCTATGGGACCGAAGATGATCGTCATCGCGACATCGGCAACATGCGGCACGTAGTCATAGGTTGTGCCACCATCCGTGCGGAACCGCGCGATAGCAGCACCCCAATGGCCGGTTTCCTCACCGCCGGGGAAATTATCAAAGCTGGATAGCCCGGCAAAATTGCGGGAATTGATTGCCCCGGGCCGCGTGCGCCATTCCAGATTACCCGGGAGTTGCGACCAGAAGGCCGCCTCCAGCCCCAGCCGCTCCTCGACCACCACGGCCCCGGCATCGGCCAACCGCCCGCGCGCCCGCCCCGCGTGCTCCTCTACCGCCGCTAAACTATCCCCATAGACCGCCAGCGAGAGGTGATGCGCGCCCATGACAAATTCATTGGAGGCCAGGGCATCCGCCGCTTCCTCCAGCCCGGCGATCTGGCTCACCGCCTTGTCCTGCGCGCCCAGCATCTGGGCGGATTTCAAAGAAAGCCGGTCCTGTGCCTGGGCGCGGGTGACGAAGGCGAAGGATTGCGCCAGCACGATGGGGAACGGCACGGAGAGCAGGGTATTCAGCATCCCCGGCCGGGTCTTCGCCGGATATTCTCGAAAGGAGAAAATCGTCCCGAACCGGCTCTTGTCCGGCGCGCGGATCTCTATGCCCCGCCGCCCGCAAATGACGCGATCAGTGTAAATCGAATCACCCAGATGCCCGGAAACAACCGGCACTGGCAGCGGCCTGCCGGTGATGATCAGGCGCAACGCCTCGGCGATTTCCGAGAAGGCGATCCCATCCCGCTCATACACACCAAGGCGCCGGACTCTGAACCCTTCCAGCCCATTGGCTAAAACCAGCCATTGGTCCTCTAACTCTCGCGCCAACCCCTCCGGCACTTCAAGGTTTTTACGTCCCAGCCGCGCCCACCGGCTGGCCATGCCCGAGCCAAGCGGGCTGCGCGGCGAGATCAGCAGGCTGATAAAATAATCGTTCCGGTACAGCCGACCCGCCAACACCTCGTCGCGGTATGCGGCGTCCAGCGCGTGGGCAAAGCCGGAGCTGAAGCAGCGGGTGGGTGCTGCCCCCAGATCGGCATG
>NCFD01000362.1 GCA_002281005.1 Acidocella sp. 35-58-6
CGTTTCTAATCTACGAAACCGCAAAAATTATGATGGATATCATTGTTTGTGTCGGTCCATTTGTACTCGCCGGTTATCTCTTCGATGCGACACGGGGTGTAGCGGATCGGTGGATCGGGAAGCTGATTGGCTTGTCAATTCTTACTCTTCTTGTGGACGTTGTTCTGAGCATCATTATCGACGGGGACCAAGCATATTTCAATGTAAGTATGACTAGCCTCACCGGGGCGACGATCACGGATACGATTACGATCGTAATTCAGTTTTTGACGTTCTTGACACTGGGTAGTCTTATTTCTGTATTTCTTCCCGGTACAGCAAGCCTGATTGGTGGTGGTGTCGCGATTAGCCCGCTGGCGATGGTCGAAGCCGCGATGGGAGCTGGAAGAACTCTTCAAACAATACGTTCTAAACCACCCAAAGGGGGATACTCATGACCAAAGAAACAATCATCGAGAATCTGTCGCATGTTCCGGTGTTCCTATTTCTTTGCTGGGCGGTTTACCGCAAGTTCTTCTCCCCTAAGCCGCTCCCGACGGTCATCGCGGTTCCGATACGCGTGGTCCGGATAATTTTGGTAGTGGTTACTTTCGGTCTGCTTGCTGGCTGCTCTAATCCTGACCCTCTGGCGGTCGCCAATGGTCCAGTGTTCGCGCTCAATACCAGTGCCTGGCAACCCGCGCCGCAACAGTTGGCGGCCCCTCCGGTCGTGACGAATAAGTAGGATTCTGCAATGTCCAATCGCGCAGACGCTCTCCCGTTGACGGCTCCGATGCTTGAGCAGCATTACAAGGAAGTTGCGTCCTTTCAGGAGGCGCGGGCGCGTCTCGCGCATCGTCTTTCTAAAGGGCTAGTCATTGGCCTTTGCATTTCAATGCTTGGCAATTTAGGTCAAGCCTGGTCGATTGTTTCGCTGCTGCCGCTAGAGAAACTTGTACCTGTTTATTTTGTAATCCGTCCCGATGGCACGATAGATAGTTCACCGACGCTTTCAACGTTGCCTGCAACAACAGATCAAGCCGTGATTCGGGCGGCCTTGTGGGAATATGTGACTGAGCGTGAAGGCTATTCCTATGACACGGCCCGGTATCGCTGGGATATAGTTTCGGGTATGTCGGACGTAGCAACCCGTGCGTCCTATCAACAATGGTTCCAGGGCAACAACCCGCAATCGCCACAAGTGACCATCGGGAAAAATGGCCTGGTGACGGTTCAAGCCATTTCGGTTGCCATGATTGGACCGAATGTAGCTCAAGTCCGGTTTGAGCGTGTTTATACGACGGGTCAAAGCAATCCGATTACGACGACTTGGACCGCCACGCTGCAATTCGAACAAATCAACGCAATCCCCGTGGCTCAACGGCTGAATAACCCTGCCGGTGTCGTCGTCACAAGCTATCAGGTAGAGGAGGATACCGCGCCATGAGCCGCGTTCGCGCTTTGTTATTTTCAGGTGCTTTGCTGGTCGCCGCGATGCCGGTTTTGGCGCAGGCGGAACAAATCCCTACGAGCGGAAGCTATGATAGCCGCATGAGGTATGTGGCTTATAATCCCGGCCAGGTGGTGCATCTTTCAACCATCGTTGGCGCTACGCTTGTGGTTAGTTTTGGTGCGACTGAAACGGTGGTTGCGGTGG
>NCFD01000363.1 GCA_002281005.1 Acidocella sp. 35-58-6
ATTTGGCCACCGGTTTTCACTTGCCACCACGCAGGCTGATTTGCTGCTTGAGACCGCTACCCAGGCCGCCAGCATCACCACCGCCGGCATTGTAATGCTGGCTGAAAATGGCACACTCACCGCCCCGTTGGCTGTACCACATGGAATTGCATTGGACGCCGCCGCCTTTGCCGCTGCCAATTGGGCATTCAAGAATAACATCGAAACCGGTATCGGCACCGCAACACTGCCCACCGTGCCGTGGCGGTTTATTCCGCTGCGTTCTGATAATGTCTCAATTGGTATCCTCGGCGCCCTGCCCCGCACCATGCCTCCTGAACCGCTGGCGCAAACTCTGGCCGCTTTGGCGAACCAAGCGGCGATGGCGCTGGAGAGAGTCCGCCTGACAGTGGCCGCCGCGCAAACCGAAGCGCGGGAGGGCAGCCAGAAGCTACGAACCGCATTGCTCTCCTCACTGTCGCATGATTTACGCACGCCGCTTACCGCCATTCGTGGTGCCTCGGAAACACTTTCCAGCACAGGTGACGCGCTCGATAGTGCCACCCGGGCCGATCTGCTCGACAGCATTACACAAAACACCGAACGCATGGCGAAATTCCTTTCCAACATTACCGAAATGGCGCGGGTTGAAACCGGCGAAATCAACGCCCGCAAGGAACGCTTGCTGCTCTCTGATGTTTTTGAAGGCGCCATCGCCCGTGTGTCAGGCGCTATTTATACCGGCGTCAATATTGCCGATAATGCAACTCATGTGATTGCCGATTCCGCTTTATTGGAGCAGATTATTGTGAATTGCCTGGACAACGCCGTGAAATACGCCCCGCCAGACAGCCGCATCGCCATTTCAACACAACGCCAAAGTGATAAAATAACCATTGCCATCGCCGACGAAGGAGTGGGAATTCCAGCGGCTGATTTGCCTCATGTATTTGATAGTTTTTTCCGGGCCACGCGCGGCGACCGGATTGCCCCTGGAACTGGACTTGGTTTGGCCATCGCTAAGGCTTTCACCGAAGCCATGGGGGGTAGAATTTCCGCTCGCAGCCCCAGGCTGGATTTGCCCGCCGATGGACTGCCAGGGACCATTATCACCATTGAACTGCCTGCCGGATGACTCCATCGCTTGGCACAATTTTGGTGGTGGATGACGAACCGCAGATCCACCGATTTCTTAATCCCGCTCTTACAGCCTCCAACTATGACTATCTGCGGGCAGAGCGCGGTGATGACGCTTTGCGGTTGGCCGCCTCGCGTGCGCCTGATGCGGTCCTGCTTGATCTCGGGTTGCCAGACATGGATGGTCACGAAGTTCTACGGCGCTTACGTGAATTTTCCGACGTACCTGTCATCATATTATCAGCGCGTGACCGCGAGGCTGAGAAAATTGCCGCCCTGGATGGTGGCGCCGATGATTACGTGGAAAAACCTTTTGCACTAGGTGAATTATTGGCTCGGCTTCGCACCGCACTGCGGCACCATCTGCGCAAAGACAACGCTGAGACACCGGTCATCATAGGTGATTTGGTCATTGATGCGGTGCTGCATAAAATTACCTTGAACAATACTCAATTGGCGCTAACGAAGCGTGAACATGCACTACTCATGCTGCTGGCACGCAACCAGGGCCGGGT
>NCFD01000364.1 GCA_002281005.1 Acidocella sp. 35-58-6
GACTGGATTCGCGGGCCGTATAAATCACCCTGGGGGCACTTTTTTAAATATCTCGATATGCTGCTGCGGCGGGTGGAGCGGTTTTTTCCGAAATCCTCGCGTGCCCGCGCGATTGAAAAGGCGCAAGCCTTTATCAAGGAGCGTTTGAACGGCGATGATGGGCTGGGCGCGATTTATCCGGCCATGGCGAATACCGTGATGATGTATGACATGCTGGGCTACGCGCCTGAGCACCCGGATTTTGCCATCGCCTGGGCCTCGGTGCGCAAGCTGCTGGTGGTGAAGGAAGACCGTGCCTATTGCCAGCCGTGCTTCTCGCCAGTGTGGGATACTGGCCTTGCGGGCCACGCGCTGGCGGAAGCAGGAGCGCCGATCGGCGCGGCGTGTGACTGGCTGCTCGAGCGGCAGGTGCTCGATGTGGTGGGTGACTGGGCCACCAACACCCCCGGCACGCGCCCTGGCGGCTGGGCCTTCCAATATAACAACCCGCATTACCCGGATGTGGATGATACCGCGGTGGTGGGCATGCTGCTGCATCGCGCCGGGGATGCGAAATATGCGCAAGCTATCTCGCGGGCACGCGAATGGATCCTCGGCATGCAATCCACCAACGGGGCCTGGGGCGCGTTTGATATCAATAACGACCGCCAGTATCTCAACCATATTCCGTTCGCCGACCATGGTGCGTTGCTGGACCCGCCGACCGAGGATGTGACCGCCCGCTGCATTTCGTTTTTGGCGCAGTTGGGAAATGCTGAGGATAAAGCAGCGATTTCGCGCGGTGTGGCGTATTTGCGCAAAACCCAGATGCCGGATGGCTCGTGGTTTGGCCGCTGGGGGACAAATTATATTTACGGCACCTGGTCAGTGCTGTGCGCCCTGAATGCCGCTGGCGTGGCGCCGGATGATGTGATGGTGAAACGCGCGGTGGGCTGGCTGGTGAATAAGCAACGCCCGGATGGCGGCTGGGGCGAGGATTGCGAAAGCTATGGTGACGCGCCGGCGGGTGAGTTCCATGGCTATGCCGCACAAAGCCTGCCTTCGCAAAGTGCCTGGGCGGTGCTGGGGTTAATGGCAGCGGGGCAGGTTGATCATCCGGCGGTGGCGCGTGGTGTAGCGTATTTGCAGAGCGTGCAGGGTGCCGATGGCAGTTGGACGGAAGCGCCCTACAACGCGGTGGGCTTCCCGCGGGTGTTTTACTTGAAGTACCACGGCTATCCACGGTTTTTCCCGCTGCTGGCGCTGAGCCGGTACAAGGGGCTGATGCAAGGTAACGAGCGGGTGGTGGGGTATGGGTTTTAGGGGGTGCTTTAGCTATCCACCAATTTTGTTAGAACGTACACCTCACGAGTGCTGCCATATTTCTTAATCTCGCGCTTCTGAAAGAAACCTCGACACAGCCGCCCTAATAACCGTTCTTTACTATTTCGGTTGAGCCATTCTTGACTAAACAACAGGCCAACCTTTCCTTTCAATATGGTTCCATCGTCCTTACGGCGGAACTCGAATCGTCTTCCGATGGGGATTATTCCGAGAAGCTCGCCGTCTATTTCAAAAATTTCTTCTTCTATTGAGGTAATTTCCGCACGCTCGTTTGCCCGCGTGATCGCTGAATAGTCGAAAGTT
>NCFD01000024.1 GCA_002281005.1 Acidocella sp. 35-58-6
AAGCTCAGGTTCGTCGGCCCCTGAGACGAAGCGCTGCACGAAGTGAACGCGAATGCGGCGAGAAGAAACGACCGCATCAAGAGACGATCTCGACTTCGACGTGAGCGTCGCGCGAGGGCGACGTCGAAACGCAGAACGGCTGCAGTGGATTGCCCGTCCGAACAATACTGACGCGCCCCGATTGCGCGTCGAAAAGCCGGGAGGCAACGCGGTGGGCGTTCTCGCGGCTGCACAGGAGATTGCGCTTGGGCGAAAAGTGGGTGGCTAGGGCAGGCATGACAGATCCTCTTAGCGGAGATCATGGTCCGGGGCGCTCCGGCTCATGCAAATATTGTCTTGTGGACCTTGGTCACCGGCACGACCGTCCAGTCCCGCTCCATGAAGCGGCTGATCGCGTAGCCCTGGCGGGTGTCAGGATCCCTGAAACTAAGTCGACGGCCGCGTTTCACGACGATGAACTCGTTGCCGACATGGCCGTCCGAGAAGGTGAGGGCTGAGGCAAGTTTTATCCGGTCGCCATCCTCGATCTTGCGGGCGCGCCGTACCAGCTTGGCGGTGTACATGTTTTCGCGTGACAGTAACCGCCGTACCCCAAGGGCCAGGGCTACCGCCAAAATCATCGGCAAAACAATATTGTAGTCGCGGGTCATCTCGAAGATCATGGTCACGGCCGTCATCGCAGCACCGGTACCGCCGCCGACCATGGCACCCATGCCGACCATGGCGAAAGCTGGCAGGCTGATCGGTGCCCCCGGGTATATTAGGGTCACCAATGCGGCGAAGGAGGCCCCCAAGCTGGAGCCGATAAATAATGAAGGAGAAAAAATTCCGCCCGACGAGCCGGAGCCAAGGCTGATTGAGGTTGCCAACAGCTTGGCAATGGCCAGCAAAGCCAAAAACCCAGCCGCTATAATCTGACCTTGTAACGTTGCCTGGATGGTCGCGTAGCCGACGCCTTCGATAAAATAATGCCCCTGTGCCAGCCACAGCGCGTACATCATCGTCCCGACGATTAGCATGCCTAAAATATGCCGAAGGTAACGGCCTTTGATCAGATCAAAGCCGTCCTCCAGCCAGTGCAGAATTCGTACAAAAGCCGCTGCAGCCACCCCAACCACCACACCCAGCACAGCGTAAAGCAAAAGTGTAACAATGCTGCTGGGGTCATTAGGGATTGCTGCCAGATCGATCGGCACGCTGAACGCGGGTTCTGAACCAAAAAATAATCGGCCGATAAAAGTTGCGGTTCCGGTTGCCACGGCCACCGGCAGGAACGTATCCACGCTGATCTCGGGCAGCATCAATTCCATCGCAAACAGCACGCCGCCGATAGGTGTGTTGAACGTCGCTGCAATGCCGGCTCCGGCGCCGGCAGCGACCAGCGTAATACGCTGCCCCGCGCGCATACTGATGATTTGACCTAATGTTGAACCAAGTGCCGAGCCAATTTGTATAATCGGCCCTTCACGCCCGACCGCCGCACCACTGCCGATCGCCAACGCCGAAGCGATGGACTTCACGAGGGCCACCACTGGGCGGATAATTCCACGCTTATAATAGATCGCATCCATTACTTCCGGTACGCCATGGCCCTTTGCCTCTGGCGCGAAGTTGGAGACAATCCAGGTGACACCGATGCCGCCAATGACAGGCACGAGGATAATGAACGGCCCCCAGGGATCTGTTGCTGTAAACTGGCTGGAATTGTAGGCGAAAGCGAACTTTCCTAGAAATAACAGATTATGGATGAGCCCGATAAGCCCGCGAAACAGCACGGCACCAATCCCGGTAATCACCCCTACCGCCAGAGCTAGCAAGGATAACACCAGCAATGGAAGGCGCTGAGCTTCATGAGTTATTGGCTGTGATGACATCGAGGGCGGTTTGGCCGCGACTTCGACAAAATGAGGCTCTGTTGCAGTTGCGGCCGATATTGTTTGGTCAGTCATATCTCGGAAGAAGCCCTGCTAAGTTGGATCCCGCCTGACGTTCGCAGGCAGATTTTATTGAACCTAGTTGATTTTAAGGGTGTCTCAGACATCCTCGACTAATTCGACTCCAGACACCAATTTTAAGGCTTGGGCCAGACGAGGTGACACATTGAAAAGGCCCGGCAGCATCACATCCAAACTGTGATCTGCGCCAATTTTCGGTACCAGCGCCACCTTGCCGCGGCCTTTGCCCTCACGCTCCAGCAAAGCCTTGATGTGCGGTAATGCCTCGGTGCGGTCGAGCCAGATGCGTAACCCAGCCCCCGCCTTCGAGGCCGCTTCATCCAGTAACCCAATATCTTGAGCGGTAATCCTGAGCGCTTCGTTCTCAATCTTCACATCGGCGGTTACCAGCAGGGCGGCACCTTCGCTCAGCATCTCCCGGCTGCGGTTCAGTACCTCGGAGAACAAAGTGACCTCAAAGCTACCGGCCATGTCGGAGAGCGTCACCCACATCATCCGGCTGCCGGTGCGGGTGATGCGCTCCTTCTTGGCTGTCATGGTGCCGGCTAACTTAATCCGGCTGCCGGTTTGCGCCCAGCGCTCAATGGCGCTCGAGGCCACCACGCCGAGGCGCTTTAACGCAGTGGCATACATATCCAGCGGATGTGCGCTGATATGAAACCCAATGGCCTCGGCTTCAAAAATCAAGCGGTCGGTTTGCGGCCAGTCCGGCATGTCGGGCAAATGAATCGTCTCGGGCTCGCCACCGCCAAACAGCCCAACTTGCCCAGACTCGCGCTCCTCCGCTTGCGCCTGGGCGCGGCGGATGATGGTTTCAGCCAGCGCGAAAACCTGCGCCCGGTTGGCGACAATGGAATCCAGCGCACCGGCTTTGGCCAGCGTTTCCAACTGGCCTTTGGTGGCGGCGCGCGCGTCCAGCCTCGCTGAAAAATCAGCCAGGCTTTTGAATTTCTTTGAGCCTCTGGCGGCGACAATCTGTGCCATCGCCGCAGCGCCTACGCGTTTGATGGCGCCCAGCGCATAACGAATCGCTAACGTGCCATCATCCTGCTTCTCCACTGTAAAATCAGCGCCGGAGGCGTTTATATCAGGTGGTAGCACGGCGATTCCCAACCGCACCGCATCCTGCCGCAACGAGGCGAGTTTTTCAGTGTTGGCTTGTGCCAGGCTCATGCAGGCGGCCAGAAACGCCACCGGGTAATTCGCCCGTAAATAGGCGGTTTGATAGGAGACCAGCGCGTAGGCTGCCGCGTGTGATTTGTTGAAGCCATAATCGGCAAACTTCGCCATCAAATCGAACACTTCTTCAGCCTTGGCGGCTTCAAACCCTTGCGCGATGGCGCCGTCGGTGAAGATTTTGCGCTGCGCGTCCATCTCGGCGCGGATTTTTTTGCCCATCGCGCGGCGCAGTAAATCAGCGCCCGCCAGCGTATAGCCGGCCATCACCTGGGCGATCTGCATCACCTGTTCCTGATACACCATGATGCCGAAGGTCTCGCCCAAAATTGTGGCCAGCACCGGGTGCGGCGGCTCCCACGGCGCCCCTCGCTTGCGGGCGCAGTAATCCGGGATATTGGCCATTGGGCCGGGGCGGTTGAGCGCCTGGATGGCGACGAGGTCTTCAAACTTATCAGGCCGCATCTGCAATAATGCCGCCCGGTAGCCCTGCGTCTCGAAGGTGAACACGCCGCCGGTGTCCCCCTTGGAGATCATCTCGTAGGTTTTGGCATCATCCAGCGGCAATGTAGCCAGATCAATTTCAATACCTTGCTCGCGCAAAAACTTCAGGGCGCGGTCAAGCACTGTCAGTGTGGTCAGCCCCAAAAAGTCGAACTTCACCAGCCCGGCTTGCTCGACATATTTCATCGAATATTGCGTGACCAATAAATCCGAACGCGGGTCTTTATACAGCGGCACCAACTGGTTGAGCGGCCTGTCGCCGATCACCACGCCGGCGGCATGCGTGCTGGCGTGGCGGTACAGTCCTTCCAACTGCAGCGCTATTTCCATCAGCCGCCGTAACGATTCATCCTGCGCGCGCAATTCCTGCAACTTTGGCTCACCATCAATGGCCTGCTGCAAAGTTACCGGTTTGGCCGGGTTGTTGGGGATCAGCTCCGCCACCTTGTTCACTTGGCCGTATGGCAGCCCCAGCACCCGCCCCACATCGCGCACCGCCGCACGCGCCTGCAATTTTCCAAACGTGATGATCTGCGCCACGCGGTCCTTGCCATATTCGCGCGTCACATACGCAATCACTTCATCGCGCCGCTCCTGGCAGAAATCGATATCGAAATCCGGCATCGAGACACGTTCAGGGTTCAAAAACCGCTCGAACAAAAGGCCAAAATGAATCGGGTCCAAATCAGTAATCAGCAGCGCCCACGCCACCACCGAGCCCGCACCCGAGCCACGCCCAGGCCCCACCGGAATTTTCTGTGCCTTCGCCCATTGAATAAAATCCGCCACGATGAGGAAGTAGCCGGGGAAGCCCATCTGCTCGATCACGCCCAGTTCAAATGCCAGCCGGTCGCGGTAGGGGGCGCGTAAATCCTCGGCTAGTTTTATCGCGTCCAACCGGGCTTCCAGCCCTTCGGCGGCCATGGCGCGGATGGTCTGCGCCTCAGTGGCGCCCTCGCGTACTTTGGGGCAGGTGGGTAATAACGGCTTGCTGGTTTCCGCCATGGCGGCGCAAGTTTTGGCGATGGCGATGGTGTTGTCACACGCTTCCGGCAAATCGGCGAATAATTGGCGCATATCGGCTGCCGGTTTGAACCAATGTTCCGGCGTCACGCGGCGGCGCTCGGGTTCGGCCAGCACCCGGCCCTCGGCGATGCACAGCAACGCATCATGCGCCTCATACATTCCCGGGGTGGCAAAATAGCATTCATTGGTGGCCACCAAGGGGATGGCGAATTTATCCGCCAGCGTGATCAACCCCGGCTCAACCGCTGCTTCCAATTTCTCGCCATGGCGCTGCAACTCCATGCCTATCCGGCCAAGGAACAGCCCCTGCAACGCGCCTAAAAGCGTCTCCGCCTCCGCCACCTGGCCCTCAGCCAGCAGCCGGCCGATAGGCCCATGCGCCCCGCCGGTGAGCATGAATAACCCCTCAGCGTGCGATGCCAGCATGTCCATTGAAATCTGCGCTTTCGCACTCGCCTCATCGCCCAAAAAGCTTAATGAGGAGAGTTTTTGTAAATTGGCAAAGCCGGTGGGGGTTTGCGCCAGCAGCACCACGTAATCCGGCGCCAGCAACGCACTGCCCTTGCGGGCCAGGCCCAACTGGCAGCCGATGATGGGCTGGATGCCTTTGCCCACGCAATATTGCGAAAATTCCAGGGCGCCGAACATGTTGGAGGTATCGGTAATGGCCACCGCCGGCATGTTCCCGGCCCGTGCCAGCGCCGGGATTTGGTCCACCTTGATGGCGCCCTCGGACAGCGAATAGGCCGAATGCACCCGTAAGTGGACAAAATTCTCAAAAGGCATGGGGGCGACTCCTGTGGAGGGCCATGTTCGGCGGTTTTGACGGGGGATTCAAGGTTTAAGCGGAAAGTGTGGCACGGCCAAGCTCTTCCACGCTTCCGTATCGGAACCGATATGTCTAAGCTGTGCTGATGCCCGATTATCGACGTTATCGCGTGGCTGGTGTCACGTACTTCTTTACGGTTAACTTGGCTAACCGGGATACAAGTTTGTTGACCGAGCACATTGACGTAAGAAAAACATGAAATCTTCAGGAAAAGCCTCTATCTTTCTTTGCTCGGAACCTAAACGACAAGGGATTGGTTATCTTGTATCCCCCCGGTGTGAACCGCCTTGCTGGTTTAATGTGATGGCTTGAAGCTGTGCTCTTAAGTATGAACTTACGAGTGGAGCTAGCTGGCGGGGATGTCGCAGGTTACAGTGATTACGGGTCGGGATCGGCGGCGCAAGTGGGGTTCTGAGGAGCGGCGGCGCGTTTTGGATGCTGTGTTTGTGCCGGGTGCGGTGATCTCGCAGGTAGCGCGGCAGTTCGATGTTGCAACCAGCATGATTTATAAATGGCGGCATGAGGCAATGGCCGCCAACAACAAATTGGCATTTGTTCCGGCGGTGGTAGCTGAGGCTGAACAAGCTGTACCTGTGTCAGCTTCGCCATTGCCGGCCGCGCCAACGCCGGTTGCTATTACGGTGGCGTTTTCAAACGGCGTGCGCGTCATGGTCGATGCGACGGCGCCCGCTTCATTGGTCACGGCAACGCTGCTGGCCCTGCAATGATCCCGGTTCCAGCTGGGGTACGAATATGGATCGCGACCGGCCATACTGACATGCGGCGTGGCATGCGCGGGTTGGCGCTGCAGGTGCAGGAAGGGCTGGGGCGAGATCCATTCGCCGGCGATGTGTTTGTGTTCCGTGGCCGTCGGGGCTCGCTGATCAAGGCGATCTGGCATGATGGCCTTGGCCTGTCGCTCTATGCCAAGCGGCTTGACCGTGGAAAATTTGTCTGGCCGCAGACAGTGGACGGGGTGGTATCGCTCACCGCAGCGCAGATGAGCTACTTGTTCGATCATGCATGTTGATGCCCCTCCTAATGAGGCTGACAGATTCTGAGGTCGATGTGGTCGATGGCATGGTTTCGTAATCTCCTTATTGAATCAAGGACGGAAGGGATGTCCGGGAAGAGGTAACCCCCAGTCGACTGCCTATCGATCAGGAGGCGTTTTTGCCTGATTTGCACGTAGAGCCAGTTGACCGGAATATTTAGCCTGGCGGCAAGCTCTGGAGGGCTGAGCAGGCTGGCTTCGTGTAACCACCTGCGATGTGGCTCGGCCGCCTTCAGTCCGGCGCCACGGCGGATCCGTTGCACGGTAGTGGGGAGAACCTCGGTTTCGCAGTTGGGAGAGCGATGGCCCTCAGCCGTGAGAACAGCTGCAATCTTGTCGTCCGGCGTGCCGTCGTTGACGAGATCGAGCACGCGATCGCGCATTTCCATCCCGCGCGTAAGCTTGGCAACGGAGTTGACCTTCAACTTCACCTCAAGATTTGTTACGGCGCCACCGCGCCAAACAATTCTCGCTAGAGCGACGTCGCGCTCGCCTCGGTCGAGCACGACCTTGTCAACGAGACAGCGCAAGAGCGCTTTGCGCTGAGCATCCGTGGTAGCCGCGTCGGCCCAGATGTGGGGAAGGCGGCCGGCGAGGCTGATCACCTTGTCTTGGAGGCCCTTGCCGATCCCCATCTGAACGATGCTCTGTGGTGAGCATTGCTGATTAATCGTCTCCTCGGCTGCGCGGACCTCACTTAAGGCCGTTTCCCAGCGTCGTTCCAGCTCAGCTGCAACAAGACGATTATCAGGGTCGACACGGTTGAACTGCCGTTCGGCCAACGCAGCCGCATAGCGCAATCGTTCAAGCTGTCGTTCCGTGCTGGTTCGCAGCGCGCCATCGACCTGCTGTTGGGCTCTGCGTGCCTGAGACAGTGCATCGAGTTCAGCAGGCGCCAGGGCTGTCAAAAAGGCATCCGCCACAACCTCGTCTACGCGAGGGGCACGAACATACTGACAGGCCGGCAAGCCCTCATTGGAACGCAGATGGTTGCAAACATATTGCCCACCGCCCTTGTAGCGGACGTACATCTTATGGCCGCACCGCGCGCACCATGCGATGCCGTGCAACAGAAGATCACCGTCGCGTGGAGCCCCTCTCGTCTTGATACGCATGTATTCGGCCCGATTATCCTTTATGATATTACGAATCATTTCATAAGTCGGCCAGTCTACATAGGCGGGATATCGGTCTTTCACGATAATCCGCCAGTCCTCGAATGCTCGTGGCGCCTTTGCCCGCGATGCGCCTTCGCGAGCGAGCTCACGCATGCGAGTTCGGCCATAGACGAAGGCACCGGCATAGGCGGGGTTCTTCAGGATCACCCCAACCGAAGATATCGTCGCCCGCGTCCAGTGCAAATCGCCACGTCGGTCGCGGCGTGGAAGGTCAAGTCGGCGATCGTTGAGTACACGCATAACCTTTGCGACAGTGCGGAACTTTAGAAACATTTGGAACACGAGCCCCAGGCGCTCCTGCACGGCCATGTCTGGATCCTTGGTAACCACCCCGCTCGGATCGCGGATGAAGCCGACCGGCAAGGTGAGTGCCAACTCGCCGCGTTCGGCTTTGGCGAGGAGTCCGGCGGTCAAACGACTGCGGATCGTGTGCAGTTCAAGTTCGGATATCGTCCCCTTAAGTCCCAGGAGCAGCCGGCCGTTGGGGCTGCCAGGATCATAAACCCCGTCACGGTCAGCGATGAGGCAACATCGCAAGCCGCATATATCCAAGAGCGGATACCAATCCGAGCAATTGCGCGCCAAGCGCGTAACGTCAATCGACAGGATCAACCCCACCTCACTAAGCCCAACCCGGCCAACGAGTTCCTTAAAACCGCTGCGTTGCGCTGCCGATGCCCCACTCATCCCAAGATCCGCGTCGATCACATCGATATCGGCCTCATGCCAGCCGAGTTCGCGAGCGCGCTGGCGAAGTGCGTATTGGAGCCGCAGGCTCTCCTGGTTGCTCACGACCTGATGGGGTGTCGATTGCCGGATGTAGACCACTGCTTTGCGCGCCAGGTGCGTCGGTCTGACCAGTTCGGACTTCACGAGACATCTCCGCCAAAACCGCGGCGACGTCGTCGATGATCTGGCGCTTTAGAGCCGGTGGAAGTGTCGCCCAAAGATCTTTCGGATCCACGCTCATCACATTCGAGACATTCGACCGCTGATAGAAGATCACTTAGTGCTTCTATACTCAACTTGGTACGATTCGCATTCGGCTTTTGAGGTTCTGTAGCAGAGATCGGAACCAAAAGACTTGTTCCGAATCGATGCTCAACTTCATAGGATGGTGGAAAGTTGCCGCCTCTGTGCGACGAGCTACGGATCACGCGCAAGGATCGGCCATAGAGGGGATGCCGCGGGTCCAGAACCTGGACAACCTCCGCAAATGATTCGTCAGGCTCACTAGAGGGGATATTCCTATACGCCTTCGTTGGAAGCCATTGATTGGCGCAACCCACAGCATACCTGGCGGCCCCAATCAGCCGGATAAAAATTATTGGTTTACCGATAAAAATATAGCCAAAACCTTCAGTTTTATGATTCTATCTCGGTCATGGATATCAATCTATCCGCGCTGCCTGATGATGTTGCCGCGTTAAAGGCGGTGGTGATTGCGGCCTGCGCAAAAGCTGATGCCGTGGCGGCGGAGCTGGCCAATGAGAAGGCCAGGCGCGCCGATGACGCAGCATTGATCGCGCATATGAAGCTGCAGATCGAGAAGCTCAAACGCGACAAATTCGGCGCCAGCGCGGAGCGCGCCTCGCGTTTGCTCGACCAGATGGCCTTCGAACTGGAGGAGCTTGAAGCAACCGCAACCGAGGACGAGCTGGCGGCGGAGTTGGCCGCTGCCAAGACCAGTAATGTTGCCCCGTTCATCCGCAAACGGCCAGCCCGCCAACCATTCCCGGATCATCTGCCGCGCGAGCGCGTTATCGTGGCT
>NCFD01000025.1 GCA_002281005.1 Acidocella sp. 35-58-6
TGATCGCGCATGAGTATTTTCATAACTGGACCGGCGACCGGGTGACCTGCCGGGATTGGTTTCAGCTTTCTTTGAAGGAAGGGCTGACGGTGTTCCGTGACCAGGAATATATGTCGGATCAGTTCAGTGCTGCGGTGAAACGGATTGCCGATGTGCGGATGCTGCGCACCACGCAATTCAGAGATGATGCGGGACCGCTGGCGCATCCGGTGCGGCCATCAAGTTACCTTGAGATCAATAATTTTTATACCACCACTATTTATGAGAAGGGTGCAGAAGTGGTGCGGATGTACCGCACCTTGATTGGCCGCGAGGCGTTCCGTAAGGGTTTCGATGCATATATCGCCAATAATGATAATTCTGCTGCCACGGTCGAGGATTTTTTGGCGGCCATGCAATCAACATCCGGGATTGATTTATCGCAGATCATGACCTGGTATGAGCAGGCCGGCACGCCTGAGATTAGTTTTGACGAGCATTATGATGCTAAGGCGCGGCGCTTTACGCTCACCCTGCGCCAGCACACCAGGCCGACGCCAGGCCAGCCAGAGAAGCAGCCGTTTTTGATCCCGGTGGCCATGGGGCTGCTGAACCCGACCGGCGAGGAAGGCATGGCGGATTTATTGATCCTGGATAAGGCTGAAAAGACCTTTACGTTTATCAATATTCCCGCCCCGCCAGTGCCCTCGTTGTTCCGGAATTTTTCGGCACCGGTAAAATTGCTGGGCCAAAGCCGCGAACGCTTGGCGTTTTTAGCGGCGCATGACACCGACTTATTCAATCGTTGGGATGCGCTGCAACGCTATGCCACTTTGTGCCTGTTGGATGCGATTGCGGAATATCAGGCCGATAAACCTTTTGTGTTGGATGCGGCTTTGAAGGATGCCATCGCGCGTATTCTGACAAACGCCGCACAGGACCCGGCATTTGCCGCTGAGGCGATTTTACTGCCCGGCGAGTCGTTGCTGGCGGATGAAATGAGCGTGGTGGACCCTGATGCCATCCATGCTGTGCGAAACGCCGCCCGCGCTGCGTTGGGCACCGCACTGAGGACGGAATTTTCTGCCGCGATACGGGAATTTGGCAATTGTGCACCACATGATCTCTCGGGTCATGCGATGGGCTGCCGGGCGGTGAAAAATGCGGCCATTGGTTATCTGGCAGCCGCCGGCGACAATGAACGCGCTATCACGCAGTTTGCTGCCAATGCTAATATGACTGATACGCTGGCGGCGCTGGCGATATTGGCTGAAACGCCGGACACCAACCGCGATAACGCGCTGAATGAGTTTTACGGGCGCTGGAAATCCAATCCGCTGGTGCTGGATAAATGGTTTGCCGTACAGGCGCGGGCCGGAGCGCCTGACACCTTGGCGCGGGTGCAGTATTTGACCAAGCACTCCGATTTTGACTTGAAAAACCCCAACCGGGTGCGGGCGTTGATCGGGGCGTTTGCCAGCAACCAAGCGCGGTTCCACGAAAAATCTGGAGCTGGTTATGCGCTGCTCGCGGACACCATCATCGCGCTGGATGCTAAAAATCCACAAATCGCGGCACGGCTTTGCACGGTGCTGGGCTCCTGGCGGCGCTTTGATACGAACCGTCAGAATTTGATGCGCGAAACTCTTGAGCGTATCCTCGCGGTCGAAACTCTCAGTCACAACAGCTACGAAATGGCTTCCAAGGCTTTGGCTTAACAAGGGGACTATCTGCAATGATCGAACTTTCATACTGGACCACGCCGAACGGCCACAAGATTACGATTTTCCTGGAAGAGGCACAGGTTCCGTACCGGATCACGCCCATTAATATTTCTAAGGGCGAGCAATTTGCGCCGGAATTTTTAAAAATTGCGCCGAATAATCGGATTCCGGCTATTTTGGATACCGCACCCGCCGATGGTGGTGCGCCGATCAGCGTTTTTGAATCCGGTGCCATTTTGCAATATCTGGCCGAAAAAACCGGCAAATTCCTGCCCACGGATGTTCGCGGACGGACCGAAGTGATGGAGTGGCTGTTCTGGCAGATGGGTGGGTTGGGGCCGATGGCGGGGCAGAATCATCATTTTGGCACCTATGCGCCGGAGAAATTGCCGTACGCTATTGAGCGCTATGTGAAGGAGACCAACCGGCTTTATGGTGTTCTGAATAAGCGTCTCGCGGACCGCGCGTTCATCGCGGGGGATTATTCCATTGCCGATATGGCAAGTTATCCGTGGATTGTGCCTTATGAGCGCCAGCAGCAGAATATTGACGATTTTCCGCATTTAAAACGCTGGTTCCATGCCATCGCAGCGCGCCCCGCCGTGCAGAAGGCCTACGAGATTGCTAAGGAGATTAACCAGCAGCCGACAGTTACGGCTGAGTCAAAAAAAATCCTATTCGGTCAGGTGGCACAATGAGCTCACAACGCAAACTCTACGATCTGGCCGGTGCGAATACCGATTTGCGCTTCAGCCCCTATTGCTGGCGCGTCAAACTGGCGATGGCGCATAAAAACCTCAGCTTTGAGACGGTGCCGTGGCATTTTACCGATAAAGATGTGATTGCATTCGCCGGCACCGGCAAGGTGCCGGTGCTGGTGGATGATGGTAAGGTGGTGCATGATAGCCAGGATATTGCTGAATATCTGGAAGCCGCTTACCCGAACGAGCCGACATTATTTAATGACCAGGCCACGCGCGGGCTGACAAAGTTCATTAAAAACTGGACCGAGCGCACGCTGCACCCGGCCATCGCGCGGCTGGTGCTGCCAGGTATTTTTGCGATACTGCACCCCAAGGATCAGCCGTATTTTCGTAAAACCCGTGAAGCCGTTTTCGGCGAGACCATTGAGGACATTGCGGCCAAACGTGAACAATACCGGCCGGCATTTGAGGCCGCTTTGGTTCCGATTCGCACCACATTGGCTGACCAGCCCTATATCGCGGGCGCGGGGCCCAGCTATGCGGATCATATTGTGTTCGGGGCTCTGCAATGGGGCCGAAAAACCAGCACCGAACCGTTGCTCGCTGAAGATGATCCGATCAGCTTGTGGATGCACGCGCTGCTGGAGGGCTATGGCCTGCCGGATTAGAGCTTGATTGTTTGGGCCTGATGCGTGTTCGGCTTGTCGCAGTGGTGTCAGGCCGAACATTTCGTGCTCTAGCGCAGATACATCACCCGTAGCACCACAAACCATGGCGGGCCAACCAGCCCGCTGTGGTTGGTTGGAACATGCGTCATCGTTACGGCGTCTTCCACATTGCCGCCGATGACGCTGATCTGATCAGCGGCTCCAGCCACCACGATGCTGCAATGGGCGGGGAATACGTCCACCGTGGGCAGGTCGGCAAAGCTAAGGCTGCGGGCGTGGCCACGGCCCAGGCACACCAAATCCCCCAGGCGCGGTGCATAGGTTTTGGGATCCTCGGCGATCAACAGCGGGTTGGGAATTTCCCCCTTGGCGGCGCGGGCGGCATAGTTGATGTAGTGCGCATGGTCGGCTGAGTAGGGGAAATTTTTACCAGCACCGGCGGTGCGCATGACATATGAGATGAACGCCGCCGACCAGGCATATTGGCCATTCACCGCAACCGGAAATACCTGGCCCTGGGCATTATGTTTGCCGGTCCAGGCGTTATCGGGGTCACCGGCGTTTAGCCCTTCCCACCAATATTCGCCGATGCGCTGCCATAAGCCGGGTTGGCGCTCGGCCATGGTGGCGTTGGTTTGTACGTAGCCAGCATCATCATTGTCATCCACCCGCATGCCAAATAGCCGCCATTCATCCATGGCGATGGCGACGGCATTGGTGCGTGAAAATGCCTCGTAGGGTTTTTGTGCAAACGGCGGCGCGTGGCGGTCAGATGCGCAGCCGCTGATGGTTAGCGCAAGTCCAACCAGAGCGGCGGCGTATAATCGCAATCAGGCGATCTCGTGAAACATTTCGGCCAATGCGGCTTCATTGGCGCTGCATAGTCCGCGTTCAGTGATCAGGCCGGAGACCAGCCGCGCCGGGGTGACATCGAAAGCCGGGTTGGCGGCGGGGCTGTCCTTCGGCACGATGCGAATGGTGGCGATGGACCCATCCATGGCGCGGCCGGTCATGGTGGTGACCTCGGTTTGGGCGCGTTCCTCGATGGGGATATCGGAAAGCCCATCGCTGATCGTCCAGTCAATGGTGGAGGAGGGCAAAGCGACCCAGAACGGCACGCCGTTATCGCGGGCGGCGAGCGCCTTCAAATAGGTGCCGATTTTGTTGGCAACATCGCCCGAGCGGGTCACGCGGTCGGTGCCGACGATCACCAAATCCACATCGCCGCGCTGCATTAAATGGCCACCGGCGTTATCGGCGATGACGGTATGCGCAACACCATGCTTGCCAAGTTCCCAGGCGGTGAGTGAGGCGCCTTGGTTGCGCGGGCGGGTTTCCTCGACCCACACATGGACGTCGATGCCTTTGTCATACGCCATATAAATCGGCGCCAGCGCGGTGCCCCAATCAACGGTGGCGATCCATCCGGCATTGCAATGGGTGAGAATATTAACGCGCCGACCATTGGTGGCGCGGGCTTCAATTAATGGAAGGCCATGGCGGCCAATGGCGGCGTTGGTGGCCACATCGTGGTCGCAGATGGCTGCCGCTTCGGCATAGGCGGCGGCGGCGCGGGCATTGCCAGCAAGCGGGCGTAAGTGCGCTTCCATGCGGGCCAGCGCCCAGCGTAGGTTGATGGCGGTGGGCCGGGTGGCGCCCAGCGTGGCAATGGCATGCGAGAGATTAGCGTCGGATGCGTCAGTGCGCATCGCCAGCGCCACCCCATAGGCGGCGGAGGCACCGATCAGCGGGGCACCGCGGACCAGCATCGCTTTGATGGCGTGCGCCATGGCGTCCATGGAGGTGAGGCGCGGAATATCCAGCGCCCAGGGGAGTTTGGTTTGGTCGATAATCCGCACCGCCCAGCCATCTGTTTCATCCACCCAGATCGCGCGGAAGGGGGTGCCGTCTATCTTCATTGGTAAATAATCCTATAATTTCTGGTGCAGCGCGCACACCAGGGTGAATAGCCGCCGGGCGGTTGGGAAATCAATCATCACCTTGCCTTCGAGGCGCGCCTGCATCAGCTCAGCGCCTTCGTTGTGCAGCCCGCGCCGGCCCATATCAATCGCTTGGATTTTTGCCTCACGCCCCTCGGCGATGGCGCCCGCGTAGCTATCCAGCAGCATCTGATAATCCTTGATGAGCATTTTGAAAGGGCCCATTGCAAGGACGATGGCCATCAGCGGTGTTTCATGGGAATCGCGGATGTCGAATACCATCCGGCCTTCCTGAATTGATAAATGCAGGACGCTTTCAAGTTCCGGATGGCTGAGCGGTGAAAATTCGTTTTCGGCTTCCAGGTCGGCCACAGCTTGCGTGCGGTCGGCCTCCTGCAGGGCAGATAGCCGGTGCAGAGCCTCGCCATCCAGAACCACCTTGATCAGCCGCCCCGTCAATTCAGCACCGCGCGCTTCAAGCCCAGCTTCAACAGAATTCCGATTGTGGCTCCCTTCGCCATGCGCAATCCAACCATGCAAGCGGCGACCAGCACCAGCAGCATCGCACCATATTCGTAGGGACTTGGTTGCCAGCCATAACGAAAAATCATCACCACAAAAAACGCCAGAACATGCAGGACCACGAGCATGGCGATGTAAGGCGGTGCGTCGTCGGAGGGCATGTCACCCAGTGGGGCGCCGCATGATGCGCAAACTGTGTGCACCTTCAAATAGCCATTGAAAATCGGGGCTTTGGCGCAGCGCGGGCAGGTGCCGCGTATGCCACGTCCTATTGTTGTTCCCCAGCCGGGCATATCGGTTTCGGGCACGCCGGTGCCAGGCGGCGGCCAGATGTCAGGCGCTTCGGTAAACCTATGTGATGGCGCCGGCACTTAAGCTCTCCTTGATGATGCGGCTGCATTAGCCTCCCGAATCGAATAAAATTCAAGCCAACAGGGCGTATGGATGCCGGCACCAATGCTCTTGTATCTTGACATTGCAAGGATTTTAAGCGCGGTACTCTGCTCGGTTACAAAGGAAATAAGCCATGCAAAATCACGATTTAAAAGTTTATCCATCGAAAATAGCGCTGAAGCGCGAGGACCAGTTGGCATGGAAAATTGCCGGCGTGGCGGCTGATAAGGTGGCCGTTGAAAAAGATGTGACGGCGATGATCATCAATCGTATTATCGACAACGCCTCGGTCGCCATTGCCTCAGTAAACCGTAGTGCCCCCACCTCGGCACGCGGCATGGCACTGGGCCATACCCGCAAAGCCGGTGCCACCGTGTTTGGTGTGCCAGGGCGTATCACGGTCAGCCCGGAATGGGCGGCATGGGCGAATGGCACGGCGGTGCGCGAACTTGATTATCACGACACATTTCTGGCCGCTGATTACTCGCATCCTGGCGATAATATTCCCCCCATTCTGGCGGTTGGGCAGACCATGGAGCGTTCTGGTAAGGATTTAATCCGCGGCATTGCGACGGGTTATGAAATCCAGGTCGATCTGGTGAAGGCAATCTGCTTGCACGAGCATAAAATTGATCATATCGCGCATCTGTGCCCGGCGCAGGCGGCGGGGATCGGTACGTTGCTGGGGTTGAAACAGGATATCATTTATCAGGCCGTGCAGCAGGCTGTGCATGTTTCGTTCACCACGCGGCAATCGCGCAAGGGCGAAATTTCATCGTGGAAAGCCTTTGCGCCGGCTCATGCTGGTAAACTCGCGGTCGAGGCCGTTGACCGTGCGATGCGCGGCGAAGGGGCACCGAGCCCGGTATATGAGGGTGAGGATTCAGTTGTTGCTTGGATGCTTGATGGCAAGGATGCGCTGTATCATGTGCCGCTGCCCGCCCCTGGTGAGCCCAAGCGTGCGATTATGGACACGTTTACGAAGGAACATTCGGCCGAGTATCAGAGCCAGGCGCTGATTGATCTGGCGTTCCGGATGCGTACCCAGATTGATAATTTCGACGCCATAGAAAAGATCATCATCCACACCTCGCATCACACCCATTACGTGATTGGCACCGGTGCCAACGACCCGCAAAAGATGGACCCGAAAGCCAGCCGCGAGACGCTGGATCATTCGATCATGTATATCTTCGCGGTGGCTTTGCAGGATGGCTTCTGGAACCACGAGACCAGCTACGCGCCTAAGCGTGCCGGCCGTGCTGATACCGTGCGGCTGTGGCACAAGATCGAGACCAAGGAAGACCCGGAATGGACGCGCCGGTATCATACGCTCGATATTAACGACAAAGCCTTTGGTGCCCGGATTGAAATTCAGTTCAAGGATGGCTCCACCCTGGTGGACGAGATGGCGGTGGCCAATGCGCACCCGCTGGGGGCTAAGCCGTTTGTGCTGGCCGATTACATCCACAAGTTCCAGAGCATCACGGATGGCATCATCTCAACCCGCGAGAGCAACCGCTTTTTGGAAGCCGTCCAGAACCTGCCGCGTTTGGCGAAGGGGGAACTTGGCCAGCTTAATGTCGCGCTGCCGGTCGGCGCGCTGCACGAGTCCAAGCCTGGGATATTCTGAACACTGAGTTACCAGCGCCGCCGGACTAGCCTTGGTCCGGCGGCGCCGACGCCTTGATTTTTATACCGGAGGGAGCCCGCCATGAGCGAAACTGTTCTGCCTAAAGCTAAAAAATCCGTTGCTCTGTCAGGCGTTACCGCCGGCAACACTGCCCTGTGCTCGGTGGGGCGTACCGGCAACGACCTGCATTACCGCGGTTACGATATTCTGGATTTTGCGGAAGTCAGTGAGTTTGAGGAAATTGCGTATTTGCTGGTGCATGGCACCTTGCCAACCGTTGCAGAGTTGAAGGCTTACAAAGCCAAGCTGCGCTCGCTGCGCGGTTTGCCGGCGTCGGTCAAAGCGGTTCTCGAAGCTTTGCCTGCTGCTACCCATCCGATGGATGTGATGCGCACTTATGCCTCGGCGCTGGGCTGTGTTTTGCCGGAGGCCCATGATCATAACCAGGCTGATGCACGCGATATTGCCGACCGTCTGATGGCATCGTTCGGCTCTGCTTTGCTGTATTGGTACCATTTTGCCACCAACGGTAAGCGCATCGAGGTGATGACAGATGACGACACCATCGGAGGTCATTTCCTGCATTTGCTGCATGGCAAAGCGCCTTCAGCCTCGTGGGTGCGGGCGATGCACACCTCGCTGGTGCTGTATGCCGAGCATGAATTCAATGCCTCGACCTTCACCGCGCGTGTAATCGCGGGGACGGGCTCTGACTTTTATTCGGCGATTGCCGGGGCGGTTGGTGCGCTGCGCGGACCCAAACATGGCGGGGCGAATGAGCAGGCGTTTGAAATTCAGAAGCGCTACGCCACACCCGATGAGGCTGAAGCGGACATCCGCCGCCGGGTGGAAGCCCGGGAAGTTGTCATCGGATTCGGTCATCCGGTTTATACGATCTCCGATCCTCGCAATGTCGTTATCAAGCGTGTGGCGCGCCAGCTCAGTGAGGAGGCAGGCAATATCAAGATGTTTTCGATTGCCGAGCGACTCGAATCGGTGATGGCTGAGGTCAAGAAAATGTTCCCGAACCTCGATTGGTTTTCGGCGGTATCGTATCACATGATGGGTGTGCCGACCGCCATGTTTACGCCATTATTTGTCATCTCGCGGACCTCTGGCTGGAGTGCGCACATTATTGAACAACGCATTGATGGAAAAATTATTCGTCCGTCAGCGAATTATACGGGGCCGGAGAATCTGGAATTCGTTCCTTTGAAGGAACGCCACGAGGCATCGCGCATGATGTCGCATGCAATATTCAATGGTGATTTGCCGGTCAGTTGACGCAAAAAATATGGTGTGATGAATCATTTTGATGGTTTTTTTGCACTTTGTGAAAAAAAATTGATTGAAAATGCGTCACACGTGATGTTTTTTGTTGACGACACTGCCAGAGAAGCGGAATAGCGATTCTTGCGTGCGTCGCGCGATTCGCGCCGCAACCGATTTACAACCGTATCGGTCAAGAGGCACCGCACGCGAATTAGGAAGGACGGTCATGGACCGTAACGTCGGCGTACCCGAAAAACATCGCTTAGGCGATCAGATCGGTTCAAGGCTAGGACAACAAAAAGCCGCATTTCAAACACGCGGTGGGTGGACCATATTATTTGGCCTGCCGATTCCGTCTTTGCTGCGGTGCGTCAACGTTATGCCGAAGCCAACTTTCTCCCACCCATGAGCGAAGGAGCAACCCTCGTGACCATCGAAGACACTGACACCCTACGTGCCCAACCGCTGGCTGTTAAAGCACCTGCGAAAAAGACTGCTGCCAAGAAGCCGGCTGCGAAAAAGCCTGCTGCAAAGAAAGCGGTCGCTAAAAAAGCTGCCGTGAAGAAGCCGGCTGTTAAGAAAGCTGCGCCGAAGAAGGCTGCTGCGAAGAAGCCGGCCGCTAAAAAGGCCGCCGTGAAG
>NCFD01000365.1:0-1620 GCA_002281005.1 Acidocella sp. 35-58-6
CGCCGTTGCCGCGGTTCGTTGATAGGGCGCCGATCAAGCCGAGGTCTTTTAAAAACTGCGCTGGCGTAGCCAGAATTTCAGAGCGCGGTCGGCCAGAGTACACCCGTAGCACTAGCGCCACCAACCCCGAGACAATTGCGGCATCCGAGGTTCCGGCGAAGTATAAATTATCCCCCTCCGCCTTCGCCGCCAGCCAGACTTGGCTTTGGCAACCCTTCACGCGCAGTGCCTCGGTTTGAAGCTCAACCGGGTAGGGAGGCAGTTTGCGGCCTAGCTCGATGATGAATTGGTAGCGGTCCAGCCAGTCGTCAAACATGCCCAATTCCTCACCAATGGCGGCAATGGCGTCGGCGGCGGTAGAATCTTCGGGGTCAAGGTACGGGTGCACAGTCATAGTCCGCATGTGCGGGCAGGGCGTCGGCACGTCAAGTTTGTCAGGTCTTGAAAAAATGGCTGGGGGACCTGGATTCGAACCAAGGCTACCCGGGTCAGAGCCAGGTGTTCTACCGCTAAACTATCCCCCAACGGTAACGCGTTGCCGCGCGAGCGGGTGCGGTAGCACCAGCCGCGGCGCTCGGCAACTGCTGAGCGTATTTTTAATGCGCCGGCACCGATTTGTCGCCATTTGCAACTTGCCCTCGGCCACCAAATAGCGCGACTATGGAGTTGAAATGGTTTATTCTGCTGCCGTCAGCCTTAACACCTCGAATCGCCGCAGCACGGAGCAACGCCGGGCGGGCCGTCGCCCGGTGTTCGCCGGTATCGACCTTGGAACGAATAATTGCCGGATGCTTGTTGGCACTCCCAGCGGGTCTGGCTTTCAGGTGCTGGACAGTTTCAGCCGGGTGGTACGGCTTGGTGAAGGGCTTTACGACACTGGGGAGTTATCCCCCGTCGCCATGGACCGTGCGTTGGCCGCTCTCTCCATCTGCGCTGACCGGGTACGCCGCTGGAGCAACGAGGCTGAGGGCGGCAGAGTTGTGTTACGTGCCATTGCAACTGAAGCCTGCAGGCAGGCTGAAAATGGCAGCGCCTTCATCCGTCAGGCCCGTGAGGCCACTGGCCTGCCGCTCGAAATCATCGGCCCGCGTGAGGAAGCCGAACTGGCTGTCGAGAGCTGCGCCTCGCTCATATGTAAAGCCGGCCGCCGGGCGTTGTTGTTCGACATCGGCGGCGGTTCAACTGAAATTGCCTGGGTGCGGGTGAATTGTGACGGCTCGCCGCCGGAACTGATCGGCTATATCTCCATCCCGGTCGGCGTTGTTACCCTCTCCGAGCGTTGCGCCAATGCCTGCTACTCTGAGCACGGGTTCAGCTCGGTGGTGGCCGACGTGGCGAACATGCTGCGTCCGTTCGAGGCGGTGCACCGTATCGGCAAGGAAATAGCCCAAGGCGGCGTGTTGATGGTGGGCACCAGCGGCACTGTCACCACCCTGGCCGGGGTATCGTTGAAGCTGGACCGTTACCGCCGTGGCCTGATCGACGGGGTAGCGCTGGAGCGTGGCCAGGTGGACGCCGCCCTCAGCGAAGCGCGGGAGCTTGGCCGCGACGGCCTAAGCCGGCACGGTTGCATCGGCGCGGACCGGGTGGATTTTGTGCTTCCCGGCTGCGCTATCTTCG
>NCFD01000365.1:1628-2536 GCA_002281005.1 Acidocella sp. 35-58-6
TTTGGCAGGTGCCCGAGCTTACCGTGGCAGACCGTGGCCTGCGCGAAGGGATGCTGATGCGCTTGATGCGTGTTGCCCAACCCGCGAGGCGGGGCTACGGACCATTATGACCGAAGAGAATATCGTACCGCCGCGCCGTGAGGCGGTGCGGCTTAAAAACGCACGCAAACTCGCCCCCTCATCGCAGCGCTGGCTCTCGCGCCAACTTAACGACCCCTACGTCCAGGCCGCCAAAACCCAGGGCTTCCGCTCGCGGGCGGCGTTCAAGCTGCTGGAACTGGACGATAAATACCAACTCATCACCAAGGGTGCCCGCGTGGTGGACTTGGGCGCTGCCCCCGGTGGCTGGAGCCAGGTGGCGTTGGCGCGCGGTGCGGCCAAAGTGGTGGGGATTGATTTGCTGCCCATTATCCCAGTGGCGGGGGCTGATCTGATCGAGGGTGATTTCATGGTCGAGGGCATGGAAGCCCGGTTGATCGAATTGCTCGGCGGCCCGGCGGATTTGGTGCTATCAGACATGGCGCCCAACACCACCGGCCATGTGGCCACCGACCATATCCGTATCATGGCGCTAGCCGACATGGCGCTGGCGTTTGCGGTGGAGGTGCTGGTGCCCGGCGGCTCATTTGTGGCGAAACTGTTCCAGGGCGGCGCCCAGCGCGACATGTTAAACACCCTGAAACTGCGCTTCCGCACCGTGCGCCACGCCAAACCACCGGCAAGCCGCAAGGATTCCAAGGAGATGTACGTAGTGGCCACGGGGTTTAGGGAGGGGTAGCGAACTGTCTGGCATCACCTTGCTGGTACGGGGCGAATATTTTAGGGTGTAAATATTGCTTTTTGTTTTAGGTGAAAAATTCGGAAGATGAAGCTGATCATATATTCTTATCTTTCGAACCGGCGTTCCG
>NCFD01000366.1 GCA_002281005.1 Acidocella sp. 35-58-6
TCATTCTGGGCTGGCGTCTGGTACGGCGCATGTGCGCCGAAAACCCCAAGGCGGCCTCTGGCGAACAGGTTGATGACTTCCTAACCTGGGCCACGCTGGGCGTCATTCTTGGTGGCCGCCTCGGCTATGTACTGTTTTACCAGCCTGGCTTTTTCTTCACCCACCCGCTCGACATTTTTGCAGTGTGGGATGGCGGCATGAGTTCGCATGGTGGCTTCATCGGCGTGTCACTCGCCATCATCTGGTTCAGCAAAAAAAATGGCCTGAACATTTTTCGCTTTGCTGACCGCATTGCCATCGCAGTGCCCATCGGCCTCGGCCTTGGCCGCCTCGCCAACTTCATCAACGGTGAATTGTGGGGCCGCCCGGCTGACCCGTGGTTTCCCTTCCCCATGATCTTTCCATCACCTTATGCCGGTGGCATCCCGCGTTACCCTTCCGAGCTGATCGAGATGACCACCGAGGGCGTATTGCTGTTCATCATCATGTTCCTGGCCTCCCGCTCGCAACGCCTGCGCGCCTCGCCCGGCAAACTCACCGGCATTTTTCTGGTGCTTTACGCCTGTGCGCGCATTTTCTCAGAATGTTTCCGCGAGCCGGATGCGTTTTTAGGGTTCCTGCCGTTTGGCACGACCATGGGACAAATATTATCAATCCCGATGATTTTCATCGGCATTGGTTTTATCGTTTACGGGCCGAAAATTTCACCGAACCGCGAAGATGCAGCCTGAGCGGTTCGACCATTTTATGGCCCGCGCGAATGCGGCCTATTACGCACGCCACAACCCTTTTGATGATTTTGTAACAGCGCCCGAACTCACCCAGGTTTTTGGCGAAGTGCTGGGTGCCTGGGCACGGGTGGTCTGGCAGATAATGGGCTCACCCGCTGACATTCATTTCGTCGAAGCCGGCGGCGGACGCGGTGTGATGATGGCCGATATGCTTCGCAGTTTCCCCGCTGCCCATGTGCATTTCATTGAAACCTCCCCGCGCCTGCAAGCCGAACAAAGTCAGCGTGTGCCGCACGCAAACTGGTGCCAAAGACTAGAAGAAATCCCTGCGGGCGCTGCAATCATCATCGCCAATGAATTTCTCGACGCGCTGCCGGTACGACAATTTATCTGCCGGAGCGGCGTATGGCATGAACGCTTCGTGGTGGACGGCGCTTACATCGAACAACCCGCCAGCGTTGCCCTGCCAAGCGCTCCTGACAACACTGTGCAGGAAATTAACGAAACCGCAGCCGCCTTCGTCCGTGAAATTGCACGCCGCAACGCCATCGGATTATTCATTGACTATGGGCCAATGCAGTCAGCGCCAGGCGAGAGCGTGCAAGCGATCCACGGTGGTAAATTCAGTGACCCTTTGAAAAATCCCGGCGAATCCGACATCACAGCGCATGTGGATTTTGCCGCACTCGCACAGGCGGCCCACGCATCCGGGGCCGCCACACGAGGGCCCATCAAGCAAAACGCCTTCCTTACCGCGTTGGGTTTCATGCAGCGCACCGACCAGCTCGCGCAGCGTAACCCCACGATGGCGCTGAATCTCCGCCTTGCCGCGCAACGTCTCACCGCACCCGACGCCATGGGTAGCCTGTTCAAAGTAATGGCGG
>NCFD01000367.1 GCA_002281005.1 Acidocella sp. 35-58-6
ACGCATTTTATAATTTTGCCCGCAATGCTGATGATATCGCGGATCATCCGGGCTTGAGTGGTGACGATAAAGTGGCGCGGCTGGATGTGATGGAAGCGGTGCTCACCGGCACCCGCGACGAGGGTGCGCCGAGCGCCCTGGTGTTACGAATGTCGTTGCAGGAAAGTGGTGTCCCGGCGATTCATGCGCGTGAATTGCTGGTGGCGTTTCGGCAGGATGCACGCAAAAACCGTTATGAGAGTTGGGCCGAGCTGATGGATTATTGCCGCTATTCGGCGGCACCGGTGGGGCGGTATGTGCTGGATTTGCATGGTGAAAGCCGCGACACATGGCCGGCCTCCGACGCCTTATGCGCGGCCTTGCAGGTGAATAATCATTTACAGGATGTAGCGCCCGATTTGCGTAGCATGGACCGTTGCTACGTACCGCAGGATTGGCTGGCGAAACACGGCGCCGCCACGGACGACATTGCGCGTGAACAATCAACGCCAGAGTTGCGGGCGGTGTTTAATGAAATGCTGGTGGAGACACAATCGTTGAATACAGCAGGAGCGGCATTGCCCGGCTTGGTCAAGGCCCGGCGGTTGCGCGTAGAAACCGCGGTGATTGCGAATTTGGCGCACCGGTTAACGGCAAAACTACAGGTGCATGATGCGCTGGCCATGCGGGTGAAATTAAATGCGGCAGATTTTGCGGCCGCGGCATTGGCGGCAAGCCCGAGGTTGCTATGGAGCTAATACCTTCCCTCAATAAAGCCGATATTGATGCAGTGACGTCGGTTGTGCGCAGTTCCGCCACTTCGTTTTACTATGGCATGAAAGTGCTGCCACCTGACCGGCGGGCGGCGATGTACGCCATTTATACATTTTGCCGCTTGGTGGATGACGTGGCCGACGAGGATGCACCCCTGGCCGAAAAACGTAAATTGTTGCGTGGCTGGCGGCAGATTATTGCGGGCATTTTTGCCGGACGAACCAATAACGCGCTGACACGTATTTTGCGGGTGGCGGTGTTGCAATACCGTCTGCGCGAGGCTGATTTTATTGCGATCATCGATGGTATGGAGATGGATGCCGGTGCGCCGATTGTAGCGCCGCCATTACCGATATTGGATTTATATTGCGACCGCGTGGCCTCGGCGGTGGGCCGGCTTTCAGTGCGGGTGTTTGGCGATGATAGTACCTCAGCCGAGGACACCGCTTATGCGCTGGGCCGCGCGCTGCAACTGACCAATATTTTGCGCGATGTTCCTGAAGATGCCAAGCGCGGGCGGCTATATTTGCCATATGAATATTTACGCCAGGAAAATGTGGCAACCAACCCGGAGGCGGCCATTATTTCGCCGCGGCTGCCTTTTGTGTGTCTGCGTGTCGCCAAGCTGGCGATGAAATATTACAAAGAAGCTGAAACCTCGATGGCTCATTGCGACACCAAAGCCATGAAGCCGGCGCGGATTATGCTGGCCAGCTACAAGCCGCTGCTGATGGCGCTGCATCATCGTGGTTACGATTACAAAAAAGGCCGAGTCTCGTTACCAAAATGGCGCAAGTTAATGCTGGCGGCGCAGATTTATCTGCCATGAAGGTTACCGTTATTGGGGCCGGTGTGGCGGGGC
>NCFD01000368.1 GCA_002281005.1 Acidocella sp. 35-58-6
ATAAGCCGGTAAACATAAAATCCTGCTGTGGGGCCGGTCTCTTGCATAGGGTAGTCAGGGCTGGCTCCTGGATATGCCATATCTTTCAGAAAATCTAGATTTTTACATTGGCTATGAGAAAAAAGGTAAAATGCAATATCGTTCTCATTATCTGACATTATCAAAGGTGGTACAAATTGAAGCTTTTGGGTTTTAATCGCTGATATTATTTTAGCCTCATAAGCAGCTTGGCATTTTGTCTGAAAACCGCACGAAACGGTTTCGTTCCTGCCGTTAAGTGCAGAAGCTGGGCCGGCTAATATGTTGGCAATCAATGCCTCATGAGCCGCTATAGCGTTAGCATTTGCGTTTGAGGATCCAAAAAAATTTAAACCTATTACAATCAAAGTTAGTACTAAATACGTCGATAAATATCCAAAGGATAAGCAAGGCACAATTCGCCCCTTTTGTTGCATATTTTCCATCCTTTGCATGAAATCAGCAGTCTAGAGCCTATGCCTTCTTCATCACCCTGTCGATACATTTGCATCGTGGCCGACTACCCGGCTGTAGGTCCTCAAAGACGAATGTCTGCCAATCGAAGCTTTGGGTGGTTTAGGGCTCTGGTCAGTGTGAATTACCCCCCTACTGCACCGTCAGCACATGCGGCGCGCTCCACCGTGGCGGCGTGATCAGCGTGGCACTCCCCACCCTTACCGAATGCAGCTTCCCATCCAAACTCCGGCTCCAGAAATCCAGAAACTCATGCAGCTTGGGAAACCTCGGGGCCAGGTCCAAATCCTGCCAGACATAGCTCTGCAGCACCGCCGGATGGTCCGGCAAATGGTACAAAATCTCGGCAGTGGTCAGCCGGTAGTCGCTTAATTGTAAGGCCAAGCTCATGATCACTCTCCATCAGGTTTCGATGGCGTCTTTCCCCGTATTCACAAATCTGCCACGAAACCCCGCCCCAAAATCAACAAAAAAATGCGTGATTTCAGTAACTTGGCACTCGACCGCCGGGAGTGCTGCCGTTCTTGACATCTATCCGCCCTGGCCCTAAATCCTTGGCACTCTCCAAACGGGAGTGCTAACAGCCGCGGTGCCTCTTTAGGGCCGGACAGGCTGATAGTCTTGCAAGATTATCTGATTAGGAGCGATCCATATGGCAAAATTCCGCCCATTGCATGACCGCGTCGTGGTCCGCCGGCTGAATGCCGAGGAAAAGACCGCTGGCGGCATCATCATCCCCGACACCGCCAAAGAAAAGCCGATGGAAGGCGAAATCGTCGCTGCCGGCCCCGGTGCGCGTAACGAAGCCGGCCATCTGGTGGCTTTGGAAGTGAAAGCGGGTGACCGCGTTCTGTTCGGCAAATGGTCCGGCACCGAGGTCAAGATTGACGGTGAAGACCTGCTGATCATGAAGGAATCGGACATTCTGGGCGTTGTCGCCTAACCCGATCCTTTTCCTGACTATTCCCATTTGCAAGAAAGAGGGTTTTTCCCATGGCTGCAAAAGACGTAAAATTTTCCCGCGACGCCCGTGAGCGCATCCTGCGCGGTGTCGACATCCTGGCCGACGCGGTCAAGGTGACCCTGGGCCCCAAGGGCCGCAACGTCGTC
>NCFD01000369.1 GCA_002281005.1 Acidocella sp. 35-58-6
GCTGCCACCGCCGCCTTGATGCGTAATTCAGCAGCAGCATAAGCGGTGGCGGCACTCATGCCCGCTTTCGGATATATCGGCGCTGCAAGGGTAAGTTCATCGGTCACGGTATCGAAAATGGCGAATAGGCTGGGCCGGACCAAAATGGCCTCGGGAATGCCCAGCACATCGGGGTTGGCGTTTGGAATATCTTCCATCAGCCGCACCATGTCGTAGCCGAGATAGCCTGAGAGCCCACCGGTCATGGGGGGCAGGCCTTCGGGTACATCGAGCTTGGTCTCAGCAATCAGATCACGCAGGCTGTCCAGCGGCGGTTCACCGACCGGCAAAAAATTATCGGGATCATGCTGGGCGTCGCGGTTCAGCAACGCCACACCGTTCTCGCAGCGCCAGATTAAATCCGGCGCCATCCCGATGACGGAATAGCGACCACGGGTGGCACCGCCCTCGACGCTCTCCAGTAAAAACGAGAATTTTTTACCATGCGCCAACTTCAAAAATGCCGCGACCGGCGTCAGCAGGTCCGCCACATCATGACGCCACACCAGCGAACCGCGCCCGGATTCATAGGCGGCACGGAAGGCATCGTAGGCAGGTGGCGAGGCGGCATTCATGTTTCAGGTCTGGCTTTCGGTTTACTGATAAATCTGCGCGAATAATTTTGGATCAACGCTCACCTTGTCACGGGCTTGCAAGCCGCCGAGAAAGCTCTCGGCGACGTCATTTTGCAAGGATTTCGTGAGAGATTGCTGAAGTTGCGTTACGGTTGCGGGGTCTTGCGCCAGCGTTGGCTGGTCAATTTTGGCCAGTACCGCAACCATGAACCCGCTGCCGGTTTGCTGCATGGTGGCTTGCCCGGGCTTCAGGCTGAACAGAATTTGCTCCATTTGGGAGGTCATGCCGTTCGGCTGTGCCATGCGGGTCTGCGGGGCTGACATGGCGACCGGATACCCGTCAGCGCTGGCAACCTGATCAAGTGTTTTGCCGGTGTTTACCGCGTGCAGAATGTCGGCGGCTTTCACTTCGGCTTCGCGGGTTTGGGCGTCCTGGGTCCAGGCAGCGGCAACTTGGGCCTTCACCTCATCGTAAGGTTTTACCGCCGGTGGTGTGATGCTATCGAGTGTGAAGGCGAAATAGCCGCCGTCAGGCCCTGTGACCAATTGTGCGGGGTCGCCCACATGGGCGGCAAAAATCGCCTTGATGATGGCGGCACGAAGTTTGTCGCCGCCCGGAATTGGCGCGGGGGTGCCATCGGTTGCGTTGCCATTCGCATCCAGGGTGCCCTGCACGGCAGCGAGGTCAAGGTTTCCGGGCAGTTGGTCGAGCGGAGTTTGGCCTGCCAGAGCGTCCTGAACGTTATCAACATCCTTTGCCACCTGGTCCTGGGCTTCCTGCAACTGGATCTGGGCTTTCAGCTCGGGGGTCAGGGCAGCGAGACTCGGGGCCCCCGCCGCCTGCGCGTCTGTGACTCGAAAGACGAACGTGCCGAGGTCACCTTGCACTGGCCCGGTTACCACATCCGGGGTGGCGGCAAAAACCGCGGCTTCAAGCGCTGGCGATGGGATTTGGTTGGACTGGGCATGATCCAGTTCAACAGTTG
>NCFD01000370.1 GCA_002281005.1 Acidocella sp. 35-58-6
ACTTAGCTGTTAGCTTTGGCAAACCTGCAAGCACAGCTTGAATGATCGCGGCCTCACCCGCAGCACTCGCCTGCAAAAACGCACCCGGTGGCGGCTCTACGGCAACCCCCGAGAGCGTGATGACCGGCGATGAGAGCATCACAACCAATTCAGCCTCGGCGGCCCCTTTGGCAACACTGATCCGCACGGCATTATGGGCGCGGGCAAACGCAATGAGCTTGGTACGGTCCGGCCCGGTTAAATCACCATCAAGACGCAGCAAAATATCCGGCCCGGTGTCGAGCCAGTTGATGATTACCGCGCCGGTACGGCGTAAGGCCTCAATGCTACGAAGCAAAATCCTGAAATCCGGCAGCAAGGCCACGATCCGCGGCGTCAGCAGCACACATTCGGTCATGTCGATAATTTCGTCGCTGCGGGCGCGATGCAGGCCGAGTGTAATCACCCCGGCATAGCGCTTGATCGCTAAATCTACCCGGCGGCGAGTCCGCAATGGGGTTTCCACCAATGCCGCGACAGTCACGCCAGCATAGCCGGCACGTTGCAAAGCTGCTTGCAATAAAGCCGGTTTTTCAACAGCGGTTCGGTCTGCGACAGCACAACCGCCGCAGGCACCAAAATGAATGCAATGGGACATTGTTAGAAGGCTGACAGACCCGTTATGCCACGGCCCAAAATCAGGGCGTGCACATCGTGCGCGCCTTCATAGGTGTTCACGGTTTCCAGATTCATCATGTGACGAATGACGTGGTATTCATCAACAATGCCGTTACCACCATGCATGTCACGCGACATACGGGCGATATCAAGCGCTTTGCCGCATGAATTACGTTTGCAAAGCGAGATCATTTCCAACGCCGCATTGCCCTCGTCCATCAACCGGCCAAGCTGCAAAACCGCCTGGAGCGCCAGGGTAATTTCAGTTTGCATGTCGGCCAGTTTTTTCTGCACCAACTGGGTTTGCGCCAGCGGGCGGCCAAACATTTTACGGTCCATGGTGTAGCTACGGGCGGCATGGAAGCAGAATTCTGCAGCGCCAATGGCACCCCATGAAATACCATAACGCGCATTATTCAGGCAGGAGAACGGGCCTTTCAGCCCCTTCACATTTGGCAGCATGTTTTCAGCCGGAACAAATACATCCTGCAGCATAATCATGCCGGTGATGGAGGCCCTAAGCGAGAATTTACCCTCAATTTTCGGGGTTTCCAAACCCTTCATGCCGCGCTCGACGATGAAACCACGGATATCGCCCGCGTCATCCTTGGCCCACACCAACAACACATCGGCGATCGGTGAATTACTGATCCAGGTTTTCGAACCATTCAATACAAAGCCACCATCAACCGCTTTAGCGCGGGTGCGCATCGAGGCGGGGTCGGAGCCGGCATCAGGTTCGGTGAGGCCAAAGCAGCCGACAAATTCACCGGTGCGTAATTTGGGCAGGAACTTATCCTTTTGGGCCTCAGAGCCAAATGCCCAGATGGGATACATCACCAACGAGGATTGCACTGAAAAGGCACTGCGGTAGCCACTATCCACCCGCTCGATCTCGCGTGAAATCAAGCCGTAGGAGACGTAGGAAACAT
>NCFD01000371.1 GCA_002281005.1 Acidocella sp. 35-58-6
CGGGGCGCGCCGCCGTACCGGCCCGCCGGGGTCGGCAAAGCAAGTGAGAAGCGCGCCGAGTGCCGCCAGCCCAAAATGCGGCAGGCCCAGTAACTCACCCGCAAGCACTGTAGCGGCCACCGCCATACCCGCCCGTACACCCTCAGCCAGCGAAACCGCACGAACGTTCCAGTTAATCGGCAGGTTTTTGGGAAAAAACGGCATTGCAGATTTTGTTGATTAAATTTGCTAAGTCTTAGTCGCCGAACTTGCCTGACTTGGGAAAACCGTTTGGTGGTAAACGGCCAGCCTGGGCCCGGGCGCCGCGCCATTCCGCGAGTTTGGTTTCGGTACGCGTGTTGGCGCCGAGTTTCCACGTCAGGCCGGCTGCCAGGGTGAATACCTTTACGTCGGCCATGCCACCGTCTTTATATTTTTGTAGGGCTACACCTGCACCTTTGGTCATTTCAGGGAGCTCGCTCAACGGAAAGATCAGCAGCTTGCGGTTCTGGCCAATGACCGCCACGTGGTCACCATTGGCCGGCACGCAATGGGAAAGCTCCTCCCCCGGCTTGAGGTTGAGAATTTGCTTGCCTGCCTTACGCTCGGAATTCAGTTCAGCGCCCGGCAACAAAAACCCACGCCCGGCGGAAGCGGCGATCAGGTATGTTTGTGCAGGGTCGGGCAGGAACAAATCCACCACGCCATCTTCATTGGCCAAATCGATCAGCAGACGGATCGCCTGACCATCACCACGGCCGCGTGGCAGGTCGGAAACTTTTAAGGTATATACGCGGCCGTTAGTGGCCAGCAGCGCCAGACGGTCGGTGGATTCGCAGCGGCGCATAATATGCAGCCGGTCGCCTTCCTTGAATTTTTGTTCGGCATCAGCGGCCAGATGCCCCTTGAAAGCGCGGATCCAGCCTTTTTGGCTGAGCACCACCGTCACTGGTTCACGCTCAACAAACGCCTCCGCGACGATCTCCAGCACCGGTGCCGCCGCGCTGATTTGAGTGCGCCGGTTACCGAGCGGACCCGCGCCGAACTTGGTCTGCACTTCGCTGATTTCGGTTGCAATTTTGTCCCACCGTTTCGCTTCACTTTTCAGCAAATTCTGCAACCCTGATTGCTCGGCGGACAGCTTTTTATGCTCCTGACGAATTTCCATCTCCTCAAGACGGCGTAAGGATCGCAGACGCATGTTCAAAATGGCTTCCGCCTGAACGTCTGTCAGTTTGAACGTTTCGATAAGTTTCGGCTTCGGCTCATCCTCGGTGCGAATAATTCTGATAACCTCGTCAAGATTAAGGAACACAGCGAGGTAGCCTTCAAGAATCTCCAGTCGTCTGGCGATGGCATCGAGACGGTGATTCGAACGGCGGATGAGTACCTCGTGGCGGTGATCGATCCAGGCCTTCAAGAGCGCACGCAGCCCCATCACGCGCGGAATCCGTGCGCCATCCAGAACATTCATGTTCAGCGAGAAGCGTGATTCCAAAGTGGTAGATTTGAACAGCGATGCCATCAGCATCTCAGGGTCCACGGTGCGCGAGCGTGGCTCCAGCACGAGGCGGATTTTTTCATCCGATTCATCGCGG
>NCFD01000372.1 GCA_002281005.1 Acidocella sp. 35-58-6
CGGGCGCTCCGAGGTGTTTCAACACCTGTGGGCGCCCGCTTTTCTTAACCCTAAGGGTTCTAAGGGCGAGCCCTTAGTGGGGGTTCTAGGGGGCAAAGCCCCCTAGTCTTACCAACCCAACTTTACGCGATGAGGCCGCGTTTTTGTTCGGAGACCTGAATATGTGTGGCGCCGAAGGCTGCCTTCAGGAAGGGCAGGACTTTGTAGGGGTCGCACACGCCGCACATGAAGACGTCGAGTGCGGCGAAGTTGCGCTCGGGCCACGTGTGGATGGAGATGTGCGATTCCGCCAGCACCACCACGCCGCTCACGCCGCCATTGGGGGTGAAATGGTGGAAGTGGCTGTGCAGGATGGTGGCACCGGCATCGATGGCACCGGCGCACAGGGTTTCATCGATCAGTTCGGGGCTGTCCAGGTTGGAGGCACCCCAAAGGTCGATGAGCAAATGCATGCCGGCGAACTTTACGCCGTCGCGTTCCACGAAATAGTCTTTAGCTGGCTCCAAGGAGACCATGGTCGTCGTCTGGTTTTCGCTCGGAGACTCCGAGACCATCCCCAGTCGGGCAAGTGCGTTCATTTCGAACCCCCTCAACTAGTAGACGGCCTGTAAGCCACGGCACCGCGCCGTGACCCCCTGGGCCAGTAGGGGGGGGCTTATGAGGCCATACCCCCCCAGGTGCAATAGTTTTTTTGGGAAAAAGATGTGAAATTTTATGCTTGTGCGGGACACAGGACCGTTGCGGCGCTGAATTTAACGCGTGACGCGCGGCATGGGTTTTGCAAGACTGGTTTGCAGTGCCCTGTTGGCGTGATTATGACAAAGCGATAAAGATTTAGGGAATTTGCTGTATGACGGACCTTTTGCCGCCCGCCACTGCCTTGGTTGTTGAGGATATCCACAAGAGTTTTGGGCCGGTTGAGGTTCTCAAGGGCGTATCGGTCACCGCGCATGAGAAAGATGTGATCGCCATTTTGGGGTCGTCTGGTTCTGGCAAGAGCACATTTTTACGCTGTATCAACTTGCTCGAAATGCCCGATAAAGGGCGGGTAAGCATAAAAGGCGAGCTGATTGAGATGCGGGATGGCAAAAAATCCCGTGGTGCTGCCAACCCGAAACAGATCGAACGGCTGCGCTCGCGCCTGGCAATGGTATTTCAGCAGTTTAACCTTTGGGCGCACATGACTGTGCTGCAGAATGTTATCGAGGCGCCGATCCATGTGCTAAAGCTGGACCGTAAAACCGCGATAGCCCGCGGCGAGGCGATGCTTGAAAAAGTTGGTTTGTCGGCCAAGCACCACGCCTATCCAGCACAACTCTCGGGTGGCCAGCAGCAGCGCGTGGCGATCGCCCGGGCGCTGGCGATGGAGCCGGATGTATTGCTGTTCGACGAGCCAACTTCGGCGCTCGACCCTGAACTGGTGGGCGAGGTTTTGAAGGTGATGCGTGACTTAGCCAAGGAAGGCCGCACCATGCTGGTTGTCACGCACGAGATGGGGTTTGCCCGCGAGGTGGCGAGCCGGGTGATGTTTCTGCATAAGGGGCTGACCGAGGAGGAGGGAGCTCCCGATGAGATGT
>NCFD01000373.1 GCA_002281005.1 Acidocella sp. 35-58-6
ATCCAACCCGCGTACGGGGAGCGGGCAGTTCAGCCCGTGCGCCGCCAGATGCTCCATAAGCCCCAGAAACCAAGGTAATTCCTCGGTATTCACCCGCTTTTCATAGAGCGTGAGGATATAATCCCCGGTGGTGGTTTTGAGCGCATAATTGCTGTTCTCCACCCCCTCAGCGATGCCGCGGAACGCCACCATCCGGCCAATGTCATACAGCGTTAAAAACGCCGCCAGAGCCTCATCGGTCACTTCAGTATAAACAGCCATGGGGGTAGATGACCTCAGGCCAAAATTCTGGCAAGGGAGCAATCATGAAACATTTATCCGCCCTGCCGGCACTCGCCGCCCTGCTCGCCCTCTCAGCCTGTGGTTTCTTCAAGGCCAACACGGACACCATCGTTCCGGTGGCAGTGCTCAATTGCCCGCATGTGGAGGTTCTTCAGCAGGCCAACACCGTCACGGCATTCGAGCCGGGCCGCTCCGATGTCGCCGCCCAGCTCACCACGGCGCAAATCACCGGTGTCGCCGGCTCCTGCCAACCATCCGATGACCACACCACCACCAAGGTCACCTTCAAGGCCGGCTTCACAGCCACCAACGGCCCGGCCAACCACGGCCAGCCGGTCACGCTGCCCTACTTCGTGGCCGTGACCAGCGACAACCGCATCATCGCCAAGGCCCTGCACAGCATCACGCTGAAGTTTGGCGACAATGCCAACACCGCCAACGCTGACAGCCCGACCCTGACCATCGATGTGCCAAACGACGACGCCAGCGCCACCTATGAGGTCCTGGTGGGCTTCCAGATGACCCAGGCGCAGCTTGACTATGCCGCCGCCCACCCGGCCGGCAACTAACCCGCCACGTCCTTAAGGATACCCGCCAACCTTTCGCGGTAGAATTGCGGGCTGTTTTCAACCGCCAGACGGGCCAAAGCGCCCTGGCGCATTTGGTTCCACAATGTTTCGTCGGTATAGAGCTTCACAATCTGCGTCGCGAATTCATGGGGGTCGGTCACGCTGGCGGCCAGCAGTTCCACATCTCCACGCCAGCCCACCTGCTGGCACAGCAACGTGGAGGCCACAATCGGCAATCCATACGATGCCGCCTCATGCAGCTTGAAGGGTATGCCACCGGCATAGCGCGTCGGGGCCACAAATATCCGATGATTATTGTAAACCTGTACCAAATCATTCACCGGCCCGCGCAGCCGCACCCGCCGCGCCCGGCCAAACACGCTCATATCGATCCGGCGGTTCACATAGCCAGCAATCGTGAAACCCACCTCATCAGGCAGTTTGCCGTTCAATAAAGGCAGAACCTCGTTTACAAACCATTCCAACCCGTCGAGGTTGGGGGACTCCTGGTCATGAATGGCACCCACAAATAGCATGTCATGGCGTTCGGTAAACGGCTTAGCTGTGGGAGCAATTGTTTGAACATGCCCCAAAATACTTACATCCTTGAAACCGGCCTGGCGGATGATCTCGGCATCGCGGTCGTTCACGGCCACAATTTTCTGGCAAAAATAGGCGCTGGCCAGTTCCTGTTGCACAGCTTTTTCCAAAGCCACCGCCGG
>NCFD01000026.1 GCA_002281005.1 Acidocella sp. 35-58-6
GCCACCAGCGCCACCGGCACCGCCTATGGCGATTTCCTGGCCGCTCGCTACGCCGACGCGCGACAGGACCCGCAAGCCGCGGTACATTATTACACGCAGGCGCTGGCGGCGGACCCTAATAATCACGCTTTGATCAGTGAGGGCTTTATCGCGGCCGTTATTTCCGGCAGCCCGCAAGCGCCCGCCCTGGCCAAGCAGGTAACCAACAACGCGCTGGCCACCATGCTGCTCGGCAACCAAGCCGCCATCAATGGCAATTTCGCCGAAGCCGCCCGGCAATATGCCCTGCTACCGCAAAACGACCTCTCCGGCTTGCTGGCCCCGCTGCTCTCGGCCTGGGCTCTGGCCGGTGAAGGCAATTCCACCGCCGCCCTGGCCACGCTGCAACCCCACATCGACGACGGCTCACCCTTCGGTGGCGTGTATGCCCTGAACGCAGCGTTGATTGCCGACCAGGCGCACGACATGAAAGACGCCTCTAAATATTACGCCGACCCGGCCAATAATATTACATCCCCCAACCTGCGTCTTGCTCAGATCATGGCAAGCTGGCAGGCGCGGCAAGGCAATATGGCCGCTGCCCGGGCCGAGTTGGCCGCCATGGCCAACACCCATCCGGGGCTTGAGGGGGCGCTCCCAGGCTTGCAGGCGGACATTGCCAAACCGGTCATCAACAACCCCACTGACGGTCTGGCGGAAGCCTACCTCACCATCGCCGGATCGCTCAGCCAGCCAAACCAGGCGGTCCTGCGCCTGACATTTTTGCATTTTGCCCTGGATTTGCGGCCCGACCTCAGCTCCGCCCGCATTCTGCTGGCTACGTTGCTGGCCGGTGCCGGCAATGATGGTGAGCAAGCCGCCACCCCCTCCAAAGCCATGATGCAGTCAGCCCTCGACGCTTTGCAGCCCATCCCCGCCACCGACCCGCTGTACGGCCCAGCCGCGGCGCAGGAAGCCACGTTGATGGCAGCCCTCGGGCAAACCCAACCGGCGGTCGATCTCATCAACAAACTGCTCATTACCTACCCGAAGGACATCGGCCTGCTGGAGCAAGCCGGCGATACATTGCGCGGCAACAACCAGTTTGCTGAGGCTGTCCCGTACTACAGCCGCGCCATCGCCGATCTACCCACCCCGCCGCCACCCGAAGCCTGGACACTGTTTTATGACCGCGGCATCTCGATCGACCAAAGCGGGGACTGGGCGAAAGCCGAACCGGACCTGCAAGAAGCGCTCAAGCTGGCCCCCAACCAGCCCTATGTGCTCAACTATATCGGGTACACCTGGGCGCTGCGCGGTGAAAACCTGCCAAAGGCCCTGGCAATGCTCAACCAGGCCGCCAGCCTCGCGCCCAACGAAGGCGCAATCATCGACAACCTTGGCTATGTCAACTTAAAAACCGGCGACACCAAGCAGGCGATGCAACTGCTCATTAAGGCCGTACAAATGTCCCCTGACGATGCTGAAGTGAACGCGCATCTGGGCGATGCTTTTTATGCCGACGGCCAAAAACTGCAGGCTGATTATCAATGGCAGCGTGCCTTGGCCCTCAAGCCAGATGCCAAACTGCAAGCCGATATCGAGGCCAAGCTCAAGCAGTTCGCGCCGCCTTCATAACGCCCATGCTCACCAGTTTCGCGCCCGCCAAGGTGAATTTGCACCTGCATGTCACCGGCAAACGCGCCGATGGCTATCACCTGCTCGACAGCCTCGCGGTGTTCCCCAACGCCGGTGATGTCATCTCCGTCGAACCCGCCAACACCCTCTCGCTGATCATCACTGGCCCGTTCGGTAAAACCCTTAGCACCGAGCCTGATAATTTAGTGCTGCGGGCCGCCCGTGCCCTCAACCCCACCGGCACCGGCGCCCTCACGCTCGAAAAAAACCTGCCGGTGGCGTCTGGTATCGGTGGCGGTTCAGCCGATGCCGCCGCCGCCTTGAGGGTACTCTCCCGCCATTGGGGGCTGAACGTTCCGCTGCACGCCATCGCAGCCGCTCTGGGGGCGGATGTGCCCGTATGTCTCGCCCGCAACTCCGCCCGCATGAGCGGCATTGGCGAAATTCTCGCCCCGGCACCAAAATTGCCCAATTTCGGCATCATCCTGGTCAATCCGGGCGTGCATGTCGCCACCCCGGCGGTCTTTCGCGCCCGCAGCGCTACCTTCACCCCCGCTGCTACTTTTCCAGCCGCCTGGACCACCGCCGAGAGCCTGGCGGAAGCGCTCCGGCACGCCCGCAACGACCTCGAACCACCCGCCATCAGCCTGGCCCCGGTGATCGGCGACGTGCTGGCTCATCTCAAATCCCTGCCCGGCTGCCTGCTGGCCCGCATGTCCGGCTCCGGCGCCACCTGCTTTGGCATCTTCCCCACTCCCACCGCCGCCAGCACCGCCGCCACCCATATTCATCAGCCAAATTGGTGGCATTGGGCCGGGGGGCTTTACGAACCAGCCCCCACCGACATATGAGCACCACACACAACACCACCCACGCCTATTGGGACGTCGCCAAGCGGTAAGGCAGCGGATTTTGATTCCGCCATGCGGAGGTTCGAATCCTCCCGTCCCAGCCAGCGCGCTTATCGTGCCAACATCCTGCAATTACCCTTACGGCGCGGGCAGTGGTTTGCTACATCCGTGTGGTGAATCAATATCTTGCTCTATCAATCGGGTTGCCCGGCCATGGTTTACATCTGGCCTACGACCCGCTGGCGTTATTGTTTCTCGCCATTCTCACCCCCCAGATCATCGCCACCGCCCTCGGGCCCGACCGTAAATCCGTCGCCTACTGGCTGTTTGTGGCCGGTATGGTGCTGGCGGTGCTGGCCGCTGAGGCATTTCCCCTGCTGCTCGGCTTCGAACTCATGAGTGCGGCTTCATGGCTGCTGGTGCTGCGCGGAGACCGCAAACCCGCCACTTTGTATGCCGGGGTCGCGATGTTTTCCGGTGCCTGCATTCTACCCGCATTGTTTCTGCCACCCGGCGGCATCGCCTTCACCCTGATTCTGCTGGGCGCTGGTGCCAAAGCCGGGCTGGCGCCGTTACATGCTTGGCTGCCCCGCGCCCACCCGGCCCCGTCCGCCGGGGTATCGGCCTTGATGTCGGGCGGCATGGTGAAAGTGGCGCTGTATATCCTCATCCGCTACGGCTTCATCGTCATGGGTGGTGCTGCGCAACCCTGGTGGGGCACCGCCCTGATCATCGCAGGTGCCGCTTCGGTCCTCATCGGCTCACTCAGGGCGATGCTGGAGGTGGAGCTGAAAACCATTTTGGCCTGCTCCACCGTTGAGCATGTCGGGCTGATCGCGGTCGGGCTTGGCATCGCGCTGCGTGCCAAAGCCCTGGGCGACCCCTCCCTCGCCGCCCTGGCGCTGCAAGGGGCGTTGCTCTGCGCCATCGCCCACGGGCTGTTCAAACCCCTATTATTCCTGGGCGCGGGTGCTGTGAAACACGCCACCAGCACCACCTCGCTGGACTGGCTGGGCGGCCTCATTCGCGGCATGCCCAAGCTCGGCGGCCTGATGCTGGCCGGTTGCTTCGGCATGGCAGCACTCCCCCTCGGCCCCGGCTTCGCACCAGAATTTCTGCTGCTACACGCCGTCATCAACGCCGCCAACACCGGCGAGATCATCTCCCGCATCGGCTTCACGGCCCTCCTTGCCATCCTTGGCCTCGCCGCTGCCCTGGCCCTGGGTGCGGCGGTGAGGATCATCGGCATCGGCTTTCTGGGCCGTCCGCGTAGCTTGCGCGCCGCCGCCGCCGAGGAGGCTGACAGACCCGTGTTGTTTGGCATGGGCCTGCTTGCCGTTCTCTGCGTCCCGGTTGCGCTATTCCCCGGCATGATTTTGCTGTTCCTCAACCCGGTGATCAACCAACTGATACCTGACGCCGAGCAACCACCCCTGGGCTACGCCCCTGCCCCATTGGCCCTGCTGTTGCTGCTCGCCGCCGGGGCGTCTTACGCCATTCTGAAACGCTACGGCACCAAGGCTGAACGCGAAGTGCACGCCTTCAACGGCGGCTTCGGCAAACCGCCCGCCTGGCTGCCGTTCGGCGACCCGATCACCCAAGCCACCGGCACCGGCTTTGCCGAACCGGTCCAGCGGGCACTCGGCCGCGCCATTCTCGGCCCCAAAACCATCGACCCCGGCGAGCTTTATGTGCTCGACCCGCTGCGCCGCCTGAACGTGCAATTCACCCGCGCGGCTGAGCGTGTGCGCCGCGCCACCATCCGCCAGCGCCTGGCCTTCGTGTTCATGGCCCTGGTGCTGTTTCTGGCCGCCCTCGGCTTCGTGCAGGGCACCTGACGATGCTGCACGCTCTCCTCGCCATCATCGCCACCCTCATCCACATCGCCCTGATATTTGGTCTCGCGCCGCTGCTGATCGGCATCGTCACCAAGGCACGCGCCCGCCTGCTGGGCCGCACCGGCCCGCCCTTCCTGCAGCCGTACCGCGACCTGGCCAAACTGCTGCGCAAAACCGCGCTGATCCCTGACACCGCCACGCAATTTTACAAAATCTGGCCGTTTATCACCCTCAGCGCCACGGCTGTTACGGCGTTGCTGGTGCCAAGTTTCTCCTTCGGCCTGATCACCGCACCGTTATCGGACTTCATTACCCTCATCGGGTTATTTGCCACCGCCCGCGGTGCCACCATGCTGGCCGGGTTGGAAACCGGCTTCGGCTTCGGCGGCGCCGGTGCCGCGCGTGACGCCCTCTTCAGCCTGTTCACCGAAGCGGCGTTACTGGTGCTGGTCCTCACCTTTGTGCTGATCGCGCACAGCCCCACCGTGGATGGCATCGGCACGCAGTTCCGCGACGGCCATATCGGCCTCTCTGTCTCGCTCGGCTTCGCGCTCGCCGCAATGCTGTGCGTAGCCCTCACCGAAACCGGCCGCATCCCGGTTGATAACCCCGCCGGCCATCTCGAACTCGGCATGGTGCATGAGGCGATGCTGCTGGAATATTCCGGCCGCTACCTCGCGATGTTCCATTACGCCGCCGCCTTGCGCCTGATCATCTGGGTGTCGTTGATCAGCGCCATCTTCCTGCCTTTTGGTTTGGCAAATTCCGCTGACATTCTTTCCTGGCCGGGCGGTCTGATATTATGGGGCCTCAAACTGATCATCGGAGCCTTTGCTCTTGCAGCTTTTGAGGTCGCCACCGCCAAAATGCGCGTCTTCCGGGTGCCGGAATTTCTCGGGGTGGCGCTACTGCTCGGCATTCTCTCCAGCGTGTTTTTGTTCGTCGCCACCAAGCTGGGTGGCTCATGAGCAACCTTATTTACCCATTTGCACATCTGCTGGGCGGACTGATCCTGATTTGCGCGTTCGCTATGCTCTCACAGCGCCGCCTGGCCGCCATGATCACGCTCTATCAGTTCGAGGCCATTACCCTCACGGCGGCGGCATTCTGGCAGGGCTACGCCCAGCATGAGCTGGCTTTGTATCTCACGGGTGTTATCACGCTGGTGATAAAAGCCGTGGCCCTGCCTATTGGTTTGCGGCGCATCGTCAAAAACTTCAACATCGTCCGGGCGGTGGAAACCGCCATGCCGGTGGGGCTCTCAATGATCCTGGGCGTCGGCTTGATCGGTGTGGCGGTATGGGTGGTGCTGCCTACCACCCTGAGTGCGGTGACCCTAACGCGCGAAGACCTCGCCATCTCATTGTCAGTGGTATTATTGGGCCTGTTAGTGATGACCACGCGCCGCAACGCGCTCAGTCAGGTGGTGGGGTTCCTCTCCACTGAAAACGGCTTGGTACTCGCCGCCATCGGGATGCCGGGAATGCCGTTTGTTGCTGAACTCTCAGTGGCGCTACTGGTGCTAATGGCGTTCCTGGTCGTTGGGGTGTTTTTGTTCCGTATTCGTGAGCATTTCGACAATCTCGATATCGCCGGGATCGAAAACATCGAGAAGCAAGGTCGATGAGTATCGCCCTTCTCGCCGTTTTATTCCCGCTTCTCACCGCTATCCCACTGGCTTTGGTGGGAAGCGCCACCCGCGCCTCGTACGTCAACCTCGCCCTCAACACCGTGACATTCGCACTAACCCTGGGCGTTGGCTTCAGCCCCGGCAACGGTATGCTGCATGCCGACAACCTTGGCATCATCTTTGGAATTCTCAGCGGTTTTGTCGGCTTCACCACCTCGATCAACAACATTGGCTTCATCAAAAGCGAGCAAGGCCGCAAATCCATCCGCCGCTGGCGATTGTACCACGCCATGTGCCAGGTAATGCTCGGCACCACATTGCTGGGGTTATACGCTGATAATATCGGCCTGCTGTGGGTGGCGGTCGAGGGGGCCACTATCTCCGCCACACTCGGCGTTTCTCTCTCGCGCACCGCCTCGGCACTGGAAGCCGCCTGGAAATATTTTATCCTCGGCGGCGTCGGCATCGCGCTGGCGCTGTTCGGCATCATGCTCACCTACCTCGCCGCCCAGCCAGCGCTCGGCCCTGGCATCGCCGCCATGAGCTTTACGGCCCTCACACAACATGCAGCCCAACTTGACGGCTCGTTGATGACCCTGGCCTTCGTATTTTTATTGTTTGGCTTCGGCACCAAAGCCGCTTTGGTGCCGCTGCATGGCTGGCTGCCGGACGCCTACGCCGAAGGCCCGATCCCGCTCACCGCCACGCTCTCTGGCCTGATGCTGAATGTCGCCCTGCTGGCCTTGCTGCGCTTCCGCCATTTGATGTCAGCCAATGCCGCCGCCGGCGCTGGTGCCATGCATCCCGGCCCATTCCTGCTTATCCTTGGCCTGGCCTCACTGTTCCTCACCGGCTTTTCGCTCTGGCGACGGCGCGATTCCCGCCGGTTTTTCGGCTTTTCCTCGATCGAGCATTCCGGCATCGCCATCTTCGCCTTCGGCATCGGCGGCCCCGCCATTATCTTCGGTGGGCTGCTGCATATGCTGCTGCATACGCTGCTGAAATCAGCATTGTTTCAGGCGCTCACCAAAGCCGCCCTGGCGCGCGGCAGCGCTGCCCCCGGCAATTCCGGCTTCTCACATCTGCGCGGCATGATCGCCACCAGCAAACAAACCGGCTGGCTGCTGGTTATTTGCATTTTTGCTTTAACCGGCCTGCCGCCTTCCGGGTTATTCACCAGCGAATACCTCATTATCAGTGAAACAATCATCCGCGACCCGTACTATTCGCTCCCGCTCGGCGCCGGGCTATTGCTCTGCGCCATCGCCATCATCCGCCAGGTCGGCCCGGTGGGTTTTGCGCCCGCCCCCGCCAGCGCCAAACCGCAAAAAGCCGGGGCTGATGTTATTACCATCTACGCCCATCTGATTTTGGTTGTGCTGCTGGCCTTTGCCATGCCGGTCACCCTGGTCACCCTGCTCTCGCACATTGCGGAGGCGCTGCAATGACCCCGCCAAATCTTTCAGCGCATTTCTGGCATAATCACCACGGCGAATTCATCGCCCTATGGACCAGCGGCGAGCTTGCCTACGCCTTGTTCGACACCGGCCTGATCACCACCAGCCTCGAAGACGGCAGCTATCCGGCACTCTCCCCAAAGCACCCCGGGGCGGCCTGGTTCGAGAAACTCAGCCTCGACCTTAACGGCCACAAAGCCAGCGGCGTCACCCATACCGGCACCGCTATTGAGCATTTCCTCAGCCCCAACGGCACCGCCCCCTGGCCGGAATTCCACCCCGCCCCCGGCGAGGGCGTGCACCAAATGGCCGTTGGCCCGATTCATGCCGGCATCATCGAACCCGGCCATTTCCGCTTCTCGATCATCGGCGAGAAAGTGCTCAAGCTCGAAGCCCGCCTCGGCTACACCCACAAAGGCACGCTGGCTTTGATGCGCGGTAAATCGCCGCGCAACGCCGCCCGCTTCGCCGCCCGCATCTCCGGTGACGCCACGGTGGCGCATTCTCTGGCCTTCGCCCACGCCACCGAGGCCGCCCTCGGCCTCACCCCGCCGCCGCGCGCGGTGCATTTACGCGCCGTGATGGCTGAGCTTGAGCGCATGGCCAATCACACCTCGGATATCGGCGCGATTGCCGGTGATGCGGGGTTCGCCTTCCTTGATGCCCGCTTCGCCTGGCACCGCGAATCCCTCTGCGCCGCCGCCAACGCCGCCTTCGGCCACCGGCTGATGATGGACATGGTCATCCCCGGCGGGGTGGCGGGGGATATGAAAACCGGCGGCGATGATGCCATCCGCCGCAGCCTGGACGCGCTGGAAACTGAACTCCCCGGCCTGACCCGCGTGTTTGAGGATTACGCCAGCCTGCAGGACCGCCTGGTCGGCACCGGCCATATTGGGATCCACCTCGCCGCCCGCTACGCCGCCGGTGGTGTCACCGGCCGCGCCTCAGGCCGCCAGGTCGATGCCCGTACCAGCCCCGGCTACGCGCCCTACGAGCTGATGGAACTTGCCGTACCTGTGGAAACCGAGGGCGATGTCGCCGCTCGCGTTAAAATCCGGCTGGCTGAACTAGCCGAAAGCTACCGCATCATCCGCACCCTGCTGAACCACCTACCAGACGGCCAGATCGCCATCGCTCCGCCCGCCACTTCAGGCATGGGGTTGGGTGTGGCGGAGAGTTTTCGCGGCCCGGTATGGCACTGGCTGAATATCGAGTCTGGCTTGATTACCGATATTTTCGTCGCAGATGCCAGCACCTTGCACTGGCCGCTGGTTGAACATGCAGCCTGCACCAGCATCATAGCCGATTTCCCGCTGATCAATAAATCCGTCAACGCGTCATACTCAGGAGTCGACTTATGATCATATGGCGATCACTTCCATCGCTCCGTTGCATGGCCATGCAACGCAACGTCAAGCGATCGTGATCTTATGGTCTGGAGCACCTTAGCGCAGCATTTGCTCACCAAACCCCGCGCCCCGCGCGAGGCTGGTCACAGTACGGCCGCCGCCCTGGCTGAGCGCCTGCAAAATCTCTCCAATGAAAAACTTGGCCGCAGCCTCGCCATCCGCCATGTCGACGCCGGCTCCTGCAACGGCTGCGAGCTGGAACTGCGCGCCATTCAGAACATGGTGTATGACCTGACCCAATACGGCCTGTCCTTCACCCCCAGCCCACGCCATGCCGATGTATTGCTCATCACCGGCGTCGCTGCCCGCAACATGGGCGAGGCGCTGCGCCAGGCCCGCGCCGCCATGCCGGACCCCA
>NCFD01000374.1 GCA_002281005.1 Acidocella sp. 35-58-6
ATTGCCGAGGCTGACGATGATTGTGATCCGAAGTTTTTGAGCCGGGTTATGGAAGCGATACTAAGCGCGGACGATGTCGTTATTGGTTTCTCGGATAGCCAGATGATTGACGGTGCCGGAAACTTAATCGCCCCCCATTATCAGAGCCATTACCGTGAAGCGGGAGCCTTCAAGCTCGGTAATTCAGGTATTTGGACGGCGGCGGCGTTTGCCAGGCAATGCCTGTCGGTGCAGAATCTCATTTATAATGTCAGCGCGGTTGTGTGGCGGCGGGACGCGTTGCTGGCGGCCTTGCGCCGCTGCGGCGAGTCGTTGCGGGATTGGAAGGTCGCCGGTGACTGGCGGCTTTATCTTGAGTTATTGACTCACGAGAAGGGCAGGGTGGCTTACGTTGCTGAAGCCCTTAATCGTCATCGTCGGCACGGTGGCAGTGCCACTCAAAGTGCCGATGTAAAACGGCATGTCGATGAAATTCGTAAAATGCACGAAATATCAGCAGAAAAATGCCATCTGGATGCGGCAGGCAGGGCGAATCAACAAAATTATCTGCGCGACGTTCAAAACTTATTATCTGTATCAAAAACTGAAAATACATCCAGTCCGCGTCAATCGCGTGGGGCCAAGCCCGTTGTTGCGCGTAAACCTAAGGTCTGATTAAACCAATTCATTGATCGAACGGCTGGAAAGTGGCGTATCTCGGATGAGACTATTTGTAACAGGAGGTTGTGGGTTTATTGGCTCGGCTGTCGTTCGCCACGTGCTAAAATCTACGCAACATCAGGTTCTTAATTACGATAAAATGACTTATGCCGCCTCAGAGTTAGCTTTGGAGGCAGGCGGTCATCATCCCCGGCATCGACTGGTGGTTGCAGATATTACTGATGCCACAGCGGTACGCCGGGCTTTTGATGAATTTCAACCGGAAGCTGTAATGCATTTGGCGGCCGAAAGTCATGTTGATCGTTCAATCGATGGCCCGGCAGATTTTGTCTCCACGAATGTTGTGGGCACGTTTACTTTGTTGGAGGCAGCGCGAGATTACGTTGCGGGTTTGCCTGAGGAAGGGCGCGCGGCGTTCAGATTTCATCATATCTCCACCGATGAGGTTTTTGGCGCCCTTGAAACGGGCGATCCGGCATTTCACGAGGCAACGCCGTACGACCCCCGTAGTCCGTATTCGGCGACCAAAGCGGCGTCGGACCATTTGGTGCGGGCTTGGTATCATACCTACGGCTTACCGGTGATCGTTTCGAATACCACCAATAATTACGGCCCCTGGCAGTTTCCCGAAAAATTGATTCCACTCATGATCATAAATGCGATTGAAGAGAGACCATTGCCGGTTTACGGCGACGGAGCCAATATGCGCGATTGGTTGTTTGTCGATGATCATGCCGAGGCGTTGGTGAAGCTCGTGGAAACAGGCCAGCCTGGTGAGACCTATTGCATCGGCGCCCGCCAACCGCGCAATAATCTCGATGTTGTCAAAGCCATTTGCAATATACTGGACCGCAAATTGCCGAGCCCGCTTGGCGCACGTGAGAGATTGATCACCTTT
>NCFD01000027.1 GCA_002281005.1 Acidocella sp. 35-58-6
CTGAAAGTTGGTGAAATTCGCGGCGTGAAATCCGAGGGTATGCTTGTGAGTTTTCGGGAACTAAGCCTCGGCGAGGACCATGAGGGCATCATCGAACTTCCCGACGATGCGCCTGTGGGCACGCCCTATGCGGTTTGGGCTGGTATGGATGACCCGGTGATTGATATTTCCGTCACCCCCAACCGTGGCGATGCTCTAGCGGTGCGTGGCGTGGCGCGTGACCTGGCCGCCGCCGGACTGGGCACCCTTAAACCATTTTCGCCCGCCCCAGTGATTGGCCATGGCGCCAGCGCTATCATATGGAAAAACGAATATCCTGAGGCTTGCCCTTATATTTTGGGGCGCACCATCACGGGTATTAAAAACACTGAAAGCCCGGACTGGCTGAAAGCACGACTTACCTCGATTGGTTTGCGGCCAATTAACGCGCTGGTTGATGTCACTAATTTTTTCACAATCGACCTTGGCCGGCCGCTGCACGTGTTTGATGCTGACAAAGTGACAGGCGGTGTTTTGACTCTGCGCCATGGCGCCGGCGAAACCTTTAATGGCCTGCACGGAAAGCCTGTTAGCGTTGGGCCTGATGATTGCGTGATCGTTGATGCCAGCGGCGTGCAGTCACTGGCCGGCATTGTCGGTGGTGAGGCTACAGGATGCGATGAGACGACCCGGAACGTGTTCATTGAATGCGCATTATTTGACCGGGTGCATATTGCACAAACAGGCCAGCGCTGCGGAATTTTCTCCGATGCCCGGCAGCGGTTTGAACGCGGTATTGATTCCATGTTGCTGCCTGCGGCACTGGATGCCGCCACAGCGATGGTGATGCAGCTTTGTGGCGGTAACCCAAGCCTGGTAACTGAGGCCGGTGAAAAGCCAGATTGGAACCGCAAGGCGGGTTTACGATTCAAGCGTTTGAAAGATTTTGGCGGTGCCGATGTTGCACCAGACGAAGCTGTTGCTTCGCTGGAAAAGCTTGGGTTCACCATCTACCGGCGCGATGCGATGCATGTGGAACTTGACGTGCCATCATGGCGAAACGACATCGCCAGTCCGTCAGCGCTGGACCAACGTGAAGGCCTGCAAGCCATGCAAGCCGCAACCGGTGCTGCGGAAATGGAGCCGGAACATGATTTGATCGAGGAAGTGCTGCGGTTGCGCGGACTTGATGCGATCACACCGGTTTCGCTGCCGGTCCCCTCCGGGATTCCAGCGCCCATGCTGACACCCAAGCAAGTGCGTACGGCGCTGGCGCGGCGGGTATTGGCGGCGCGTGGATTGATGGAGTGCGTGACGTTCAGTTTTCTCGACCACGACATTGCTAAACTGTTTGGCGAAGCCTCAGATTTACGGCTCGCCAACCCGATTGCCGCCGACCTCGATGAGATGCGGCCCACGCCGGTGGCAACATTGATACTGGCAGCCGCCCGCAATATCGCGCGGGGCTATGGGGACCTGGGGTTCTTCGAAGTGGGGCCAGCCTATGTAAACGCCACTGAACAGCGTCTAGTGGCTGCCGGCATCCGCACGGGGGAAACGCCCCTGTCAGCACTGCAGCCCAGCCGCAAATATGACGCCATGGATGCCAAGGCCGACGCATTAACGGTATTGCTGGCATTGGGTGTTCCAGCAGAAGCAATAACCGCCACCGCCGAAGCCCCGAAATTCTATCACCCGGGGCAATCTGGTGTGCTTCGCCAGGGACCAAAAATTATACTTGGGCACTTTGGCACTTTGCACCCCAGCGTATGTGCAAAACTCGATGTACCGCTGGGCAGCGTGGCGTTCGAGGTATTTCTCGACGCTATCCCCGAGCCAAAGCGGCGTAAGAAGGCAGCCCCCATATTACCGGCCTTCCAGCCGATCCGGCGTGATTTCGCATTTCTGGTGTCCGCCGATACGCCGTCAGATGCATTGTTGCGTGCAGCCAAAGGTGCAGAGCGCACCTTGATTACGAATGCCGTATTGTTCGACCGTTATGCCGGCAAAAACCTTCCCGAAGGACAAATCTCATTGGCCATTGCCGTGACGATCCAGCCCGTTGATAAGACGCTGACGGAAGTTGAGCTCGAGGCGGTGGCTGCTAAAATTATCACAGCGGTCGGTAAGGCCACCGGCGGGGTCTTGCGCGGCTGATCATCCACCCCGCAATGCCAAAACCCTGAGCGCCGAGGCCAAGGGTTGCTCAGGGGTGCGGTTTGAATCAACACCCCCGATCAAGCCTACCAGCGATAGAGATTGCGCATCTGCCATCGCTTGCAAGGCCGCCCAAAATTCCGGCTCCAGCGCGATACTGGTGCGATGACCCGAGAGGCTAAAGCTACGTTTTTCGAGCATCTTGCAGCGCATAGAGCAAGGCGGGTAAAAAAATGAAGGTCGAGAGCAATACCGCGAGCAGACTGATGAGCAGCAAATACCCCATACTGGCGGTACCACGGTCGTGTGACGCTGCAAGAGTGCCAAATGCGGTGCCGGTGGTGAGGGCCGAAAATAGCACCGCCCGCGCGGTGGCGGACGAGAGGAAATTACGCATCCCGGCGCGGAAATTCATCACAAAATAAACATTGAAGGAAACCCCCACGCCCAGCAACAGCGGCAGAGCGATGATGTTCGCGTAGTTTATTTCCAGTCCGGCAAGTTTTGCAAATAGGGCGGTCAGTAAACCCGATAAAGCCAAAGTGGCAATCACCAGCATCATGTCGCGGACATTGCGGAACACAATGAACAATATAACCGCGATCGCCATGCTGGCGAGTATCGCCGCCTCACGAAACGAACTAAGGATCGTTCCGGCGGTCGCGATGGTGGATATGGCCGGACCGCCGGCGTTAGGGGCCACCGCAAGCACTGCTGCCGAAAATTGCTTTAAACCTACCGTGGTCTGGGCCGCTGCGGTGGGGAAGGCTTCAACGCGGACCTGACCGTTTGGTAAAAACCAGTCACGCGCCACAGAGCGTGGCAGATTTTGCAGCGTAATCGGCTGTGGCATGAGCGACTGATTTAACCGTTCCAGCTCCCCGGGCAGAAACTTGGTGATCGCAGCGTTCATCGCCATCACCTGCGCGTCGTTATCGCCAATCAGTTTTGTTAAAGCGCCGGCGATTCCCAAAACGGGTGAATTAGCTGGTAATTGCGACTTAACCTTTAATATGGCGTCGCGCGCCGCCACCATCGAAATTCGAATATCGGAGGCGGTCACTGGGTTGCCACCGCCGGTTTGTGCGATATTGGTGGTTTCAATCGTTGGCGCCATGATCGTTTGAGCCTGATTTATCATGGCCAATTTCTGCGCCTGATCAGCGGGTACGAAAGTGGCGCCTGAGATCACACCCGCCACTTGTGGCAACGCACTGAGTTTTTTACTGAGTGAAGCGGCATCTTTCAGGTTCGCCACCAGCGCATCAGCGTAAAACGGATTGGTTGCGGGGTTATCGAGTAACTTATTTAAGGTGACCATGCTTTCCGTGTGGGGGTCCTCGGTATCGAGGGGGTTCGCATCAAAGCCCAACGTGATCGCACCATAAACGCCTGCCAGAGCAAAAATGGCGGCACCGATCAAAACAACATATTTGTGGCGGCGCAGCGTTGTATCAGCCGCTACGGCCATTGGTAAGCCGATCGCAACAGCTTCGGCGGCTGGCCGGATGAGGGCCAATAGTGCCGGCAAAAACGTAATGGTGCAAATAAATGCAATTAACATTCCGACACCGGCAATCACGCCCAGCTCCGCCACGCCGACAAAATCAGTTGGGGCGAACGCCAGAAATCCGCAAGCTGTGGCAGCGGCTGCCAACGCAATCTGACCACCGGCCTGTCGGGCCGTTTCGGTGATGGCCAGCTCCAGATCCGGCTCGCCATGGCGTACATCGCGTAGCCGCACGCAAAATTGGATCGCAAAATCGACCGCTAAACCAATAAATAAAATAGCAAAGGCGACTGATATAAGGTTCATCACCCCAATCGCCACGGCCGCAAAGGTGATGGTGTAAGCCAGCCCTAAAATGAGAGTTGCTAAAATCGGTAAAATCAACCGCCATGATCGCAGAGCTAAAAACAACCATAGCGCGATCAGCATCACACTGATCAGGCTGCCTAACACTAATCCTTGGGTGAGCGAGGCAAATTGCTCGTCGGCCAGTGGAATCTGTCCGGTGTAATCAACCGTGGCGCGGCCATTTTTAACATCCGGCAAAGTCGCGGCAATGCGTTTTAATGAGGCCGTAGCAACGCCACCAGGCGTTAGACTGGCTTGATTCAGCACAGGGTGTGCGAGAACAAATTCAGCATCACCGGCAATATTTCCACCGATGAGCGACTGCCAGGAAAGCGGTTGCGGATGACCGTCAGCGGCACTTTGCAGGGCATTTTGCACGCCCCGCAGCGCGGTGTCGTAAGGTGTTAAATTGGCTTGCCCCAACCCCACACCCTGCGCGATTAAGCCGATGCCATTGAACAAGCCCCTTGAAGACGGGTCGGCTGCCAGTTGCCCGAGAAACGGCTGCGCGGCAACGATAGAATTGAGCAGTTTCGCCAAATCCGCTGTGGGCAACAGCAGCAGGCCCTCGCGGGTGTAAAAACTGTTACTGGCCGGATATTGCGAGTCATGAAAATTAGCCTTGTCGGCCTGCAACGCCACATTCAGCGCGGCGGCGGTTTCAGCGGCTTCTTCCGGCGTTTTTGCCCGTACGACCGCGACGATCAGTTTATCAAATTGCGGAAAATTCGCATCTTCAGCCATTTGCGCCTGCCGCCAGGGCAAATTGGCCGCAAACAGATTACTGGTGTCGGTGTCGACGCTGAGATGATGAGTGCAATAATTCAGGCCCAAGGCCGCCAGTATCAGCGCAACCACCACCACCCAGGCGGCACGCCGCTGCGAGGCGCCGACAATTCCAACGATCAGACTCAGCAATTATTTGGACCCTTAAAGACGACCAACTTGTAGATGGGGCGGCGGGTCAAAAGTCCAAACCGGCCAGCGCCAAATGCAGGTGAATATCGCTTAGTACCAATCGCAGCGCATCCAGCAGTAAAATAAGAATAACCGGGCTGATATCGATGCTGCCGAAATTGGGCAGCCAGCGGCGAATGACATTTAATGCCGGGTCGGTGAGCCGGCCCAGAAAATCCGCCACCTGATAGACAATCTGGTTACGGCTGTTGATGACACCGAACGCGATCAGGATGGAGATCACCACAGCGGCGATCACGGCAAAAATATAAAGGCTGATCAGCTCATCAGCGAGCCAGAAGATTGCGTTGACCATGATATAACCCCAAAAAACCTTGGCGCAGCAGTAGCGGGAGGCGGGCTTTGAGGCAAATGCTCGCCAAATACTTGACTTGGCCGCAGCGATACGCGATGCCACGCACCGGATGGACCCTTTCGGTTTCAACAATCAGATAGGGGCTGTAGCTCAGTTGGTAGAGCGCGTCGTTCGCAATGACGAGGTCAGGGGTTCGATTCCCCTCAGCTCCACCAGGGTTAAATCTTCATGAGAGATCCTACCCGCCAGGCGGCTCTTGAGCTGCTGAAGGCCGTTTTAACCCGCAATACGTCGCTGGATACGGCTTTGGATGCCCTGCCGAAAATCGATTCGCGCGATAAAGCCGCAGCACACCGGCTGGCGGCCACAGTGCTGCGTCACACCGGCACATTAAACGCTGTGCTGGAAGGGTTTTTGCAGCGCGAACCACCGCAGGCGGTACGGCATATTTTATGGCTAGGAGCAGCCGCGTCGCTGTTTTTGGGCAGCCCCCCCCATGCTGCCGTGGGCACGGCTGTGGATTTGGCCAAGGCCAATAAGCTGGAAGCCTTCGCCGGGCTTATTAACGCGGTGCTCCGCAAAGTCGCCACCGGCGGGGTCGAGCTACTTGATGGTCTGGACATGCCCCGGCTGGATACGCCGGTCTGGGCGTGGTCAAGCTGGGGGGCCAACGCACGCGCCATCGCCACGGCCCACCAGACCGAGGCGCCGCTGGACGTGACTGTCAAGCCAGGTGTCGTAATGGATGGTGAGACATTGCCCACCGGATCATTCAGGTTCCCGGCCGGCACATCGGTTACTGAACTTGCGGGCTACACCGAAGGGGATTTCTGGGTGCAGGATGTGGCCGCTACCCTCCCCGCTTTGATTTTAAATGCACAGCCGGGTGAGAGGGTACTGGATTTATGCGCCGCCCCCGGTGGTAAAACCGCCCAATTAGCAGCGGCTGGGGCCAAGGTAACAGCCGTAGAGCGCGACGCTGGGCGGATGGGCACTCTGAAGGGTAACCTGGCGCGGTTGCGATTGGATGTGGAAACCGTGCTGGCGGATGCCACGGCATGGCGGCCGGCAGAGACCTTTCCGGCGATTTTGCTGGATGCCCCCTGCAGCGCCACCGGTACCATCCGCCGCCACCCGGATTTACTGCATATTCGCAAAGCCCGCGACATCATCGCCCTGAACCGGCTGCAGGACCAGCTTCTGGACGCGGCTTATCAAATGCTTAGCCCCGGGGGGCGGCTGGTTTATGCTGTGTGTTCGTTGCAGCCCGACGAAGGCGAGGCCAGGGTGAATGCCGCCTGTAAACGGCTCGGGTTGCGCCATGACCGTCTGGGGCTGGCTAGTCTGCCGGAAGCGGTGACGGATGAGAAAAACATCCGCACGCATCCGGGATTATGGACACAACGAGGTGGCATGGACGGATTTTTCATCGCACGGCTGACAAAACCTTAAGGGGCGATCTCATCGTTCTCTGATATGTCGATAAGCGCCTTGTGAAAGATAGGGCGGGTTAGGTACAACTGTTCCATGAAGCCTGTAACGAATCCTCTCATTATTGCCCCCAGCCTGCTGGCCGCGGATTTTTTGCGTCTTGGCGCCGAAGCCGAGGCGGTTGAAACTGCCGGCGCGGACTGGCTGCACCTCGATGTGATGGACGGTCATTTCGTGCCCAACATCACCTTCGGGCCGCTGGTGGTGAAGGCGCTGAAGTCACGCAGCAAAATCCCCCTGGACGTGCATCTGATGATCGCGCCGGTTGACCCCTACATCGTCGCCTTTGCGGAAGCCGGGGCGGACCATATTAGCGTGCATCCTGAAGCCGGGCCGCATTTGCACCGCACCCTGCAGCTTATCCGCAGCCTCGGTAAAAAGGCTGGCGTGGTATTGAACCCGGCAACCCCGGTGGATGCCGTGGCGCATGTGCTAAATCTCGTGGATATCATCATGGTGATGACCGTGAACCCGGGTTTTGGCGGACAGGCCTTTATCGAATCGCAATTGGCAAAAATCGCCACGCTGCGGGGGATGATCGACGCCACTGGGCGTCGTATTTATTTGCAGATCGATGGTGGCGTCACGCCGGTCACGGCCCGCGATGTATTGGGTGTCGGGGCGGATTGCTTAGTGGCGGGTACGGCGGTGTTTGGCAAACCTGATTATGCCAAAGCGATCGCCGATATCCGGGCGGCGGCACCAAAACCCATCCCGGAACGCGGTCTCGGCGGGATGACACAACCGGGAAGTTTCGCCCGCAACGCCAGATTTTTAATCGCCAGACTGCAAAACATGCGTGCGGCGAATTTCCCCGACGCGCCAGCCCTGCCGATCCGCGACCCCTGGCCAGGGGACCCCAGCCGGGGCGCACGGCTGGTCAAGGGAGATTTGGAATTTTTGGGCGCTGGCAAGCCGATGCCTACCCGGCCATTTTCGCATTTATCGGGGGCGGCTCTGCTGCGGGCACACACACTTGGCTTTAGCTGGCTGCGTGATTTACGAGCATTAGGCACCGATGCCGCACGTTCGCGGGCCCGGCATCTGGTGTCGGAGTTCCTGGACGAAGAACATCTGGACCCTTTAAGCGCGAAACCAGATGTTGCCGGGGCACGGATCACGGCTTGGCTGGGCCATTATGATTTTTTTGCGGCCTCTGCGAATGATGATTTCCGCCAACAGTTGATGAGCCGGCTGGTGGCCGAGGCACGGACATTGTCAGCCGCACTCCCGGCTGAAGAGCAAGACGGACGGGCGCTAACGGCGCTGAAGGGGCTGCTCGCGGCCTCAGTAGCGATGCCGGAACATGCCAATTATCTGGCGCGAGGACTGAAATTTTTGACCGCCGAGGTCGAGCGGCAGATTTTACCAGATGGCTGCCATATTGAGCGCAGCCCGGCGGCGCATTTGGCGGCATTACAGGATTTATGTGAAATCCGTGCCTTGTTGCAGGTCGGGAAGATCGCCGCCCCGGTGGCAATGGCGGGCGTTATCGAGCGCATGGCGCTGGCGTTGCGCGCGCTGCGGCATGGCGATGGCGGGCTGGCGCTGTTCAATGGTTCGAAGGAGGATTTACCGAGCCTCGTCGATTTGGTGCTCAGCCAGGCCGGGCGCAGTGGGCGGGCACCAGCGGTTATCGGTGCCAGCGGGTTCTACCGGCTAGCCGCGGGCAAAAGCCTCGTGATCATCGACGCTGGCAGCCCACCCGCACCTGGGCTGGACCGCTTTGCCCATGCGGGGACGTGCTCATTTGAATTTTCGATCGGCAAGGAAAGGCTGATTGTGAATTGCGGTGCCGCCCCTGCGGCAGGCCCGGAATGGCGTGATGCGCTGCGCTTTACGGCGGCGCATTCCACGCTCATTATTGCAGATGTTGCCTCCTCGGAACTACGCGAAAACGGACTAGGACGGCGGCCGCTTAACGTCCACGCGCAGCGCCACGAAGCCGGAGGCGCACATTGGTTGGAGGCCAGCCATGACGGCTGGGGCAAATTATTCGGCGCGGTACACCGGCGGCAATTATACCTCTCCGACAGCGGCGAGGATTTGCGCGGGGAAGACATTGTAGAAGCCGAACAGCCACAGCCGTTTGTGGTGCGGTTCCATTTGCACCCCAGCGTCACCGCCAGCCTGCAACAGGACCACGGTGCGGTGCTGCTGCGCCTGCCCTCTGGCCAGGGTTGGCGGCTGCGGGCTGATCAGGCCAAAATAACGGTTGAGGAAAGCGTGTATTTTGGCCTCAACGAACCCCGCCGCGCCGAGCAGGTGGTGTTGACCGGACACCAGGATGGGCCGCAACAGATAAAATGGGCGATCACCAAGGTCGGCTAGCTTC
>NCFD01000375.1 GCA_002281005.1 Acidocella sp. 35-58-6
CGAGCGCGCAAAATACGATGAGACCTTTCACCGCCAACATGGTCGCCAGACGTGTGCTATCTTTGTGGACATAGTCCTCAATCACGGTCTGCAAACCCAGGCTGAGATGATAAAAAAGGGCGGCGATGAGGCAAAGATACAAAACCGCGTTCCAGGGCTCAGCCATAAAGCTGACCATACCGGCATGCGAGGCACCCTTCAGCATCAACACCGAGAGCACGAAATACAGCGACAGCGGCAACAGCGCGATGGCCGTGACGCGTTGCGCCCACCAATGGTGCAAGCCAGACTTCGCCGAACCTAGGCCACGCGCCCGGCCCAACTGACTACGCAGAATATGGATGGTGGGATCGGTGTTCATATCGTTCATATTTTTCACCAGATATACAGGGCGACGGCCCAAAAAATGACGGTGAGACCCACAGTGGCGGCAAACACGGTCCGGCCGGACTTGTGCATGGCCGGCAGGTCAAACCCCTTGCCCGCGTCCCACGCCAAATGCCGGATACCATTGCAAAAATGGTAAAACAGCGCCGCCGTGAAACCGAAAAGAATAATCAGCCCCACCCACGACGCCAAAACCGCCTGAATGATGGAGAACGCCCCATCCCCTGCCGCCGCGCATACCAGCCATAGGGTTAGCAATAACGTACCAAGACCCAGTGCCACACCGGTAATACGGTGCAGAATGGATGAAACCGACGACATTTGCGGTTTATAGGCCGAGCCGATCATAAACGGCGAAACTGGCCGGCGTACCAGCTTACCTTGGGTGTTGCGCCCTACCATCAGGGCCTCGCGTACATCCTTCATCGGAACGGAACACCTTTCACGGAAGCGATATGGATTTATGTTGCGGTTGCTTAGTCCCGGCATTGAGACGGGTCAACGTACCCGTTTAGGAATATTAATCATGCATCATCATTATAGCTGCATAACTGTTACATCGCGGTTGGTGCCCTCCTCCAGGTCCAGCGAGGTCGGCACACGGATGCGGGCAAGTTCAATAAAGTCACCCTTCGGTGCATAATTGCGGCCAGGATCCGCGATGATCACAACAGCCTGCGCGGCGCACCGCCTGAGCCAGGGTAGTATATAGGCCGCCATGGGGGCCTCATAACAAACATCCCCGCTTAAAATGACATCCCAGCGGCAATCTTGCCCCACCACATCCTCGGCCAGAATATCCAACGCAACCCCGTTTACCGCCGCATTCATCCGCATCGCGACACGGGCCAGCGGGTCGATGTCAGCCGCCGCCACCACCGCACCTGCACGGGCACAGGTAATCGCGGCCAAACCCGAGCCTGCGGCAAAATCCAGCACCCGCTTGCCCGCCACCAGCGTCGGATTCTGCGCCACGTAAACGGCCAAGGCCTGACTACCAGGCCAGGCAAACGCCCAGAATGGCGGCGCAACGTTGTGACTGTGCAAAAATGCCTCGCTGGCCTGCCAAAGCGGCGTGATTTCAGTAGCCAGATACAACAAAATACCCGGCACAAGGGCCGGGTATTCTAAAACAGTATGCGCATTAATAAACGCTT
>NCFD01000376.1 GCA_002281005.1 Acidocella sp. 35-58-6
GGGCAGCATCTCGGAATCCACCGGCGCGATCACCACCGGCACCCTGGCCGGTGCGGCGGCCGGGGCCGTCACGCTCGATGGGGCAAACAATACCATCGCCTCAGTTGGGAATTTTGTCGACACCAATGGCGGCTTCAATCTTGTTGATACGAGAGATTTGACAATCGCCGGAAGTTTGTCGGCGCTTAACACGACACTCTCATCAGCAGGACTTGCGATCAACGGCAGTATTCAAACTGGAATCCTACAGCTTGCCAGCAGCAACGGCGTCACTGAAACCGGCCAGGTCAACGCCACGATATTGACCACCGGGGTTACCACGATTGCTGGTGCTATAGATATGAATACCGGCAATGTTATTGGCACACTCAGTAACTTTGCGGCGACGGGTAACATTTCGCTGAACGACGCCGAGGCTCTTCAAATGACGGGAGCGGTCGTAACAACGAGCACACTGGCGTTGAGTGACGCCAGTAACATAACCCAAACCAACGGTTCGATCAGCGCCGCGGTTTTGACGAGTGATGGCGGCACGATCGGCGGTAATGCAATCTTTGATCAGTCCACCAATTATATTCCAGTGCTGGGGAATTTTGCCGCGACTGGCAACACCACTTTCGCCGACTCTTCAGCGATCAGCGTGCACGGCGTGGTTAATATAGGCGGCACGCTGGGCCTGTTTAGCACTGGGGCGATCACCCAGCCATCAGGCAGCATCAGCACCAATTTACTTGATGCCTCTGCGACGTCGATCACACTTGGTAGCGCCAATGACATTGTAGCTCTTGGCAGTGTTGTGACCCCCGGCACTTTGAGCGTTAACGGTGTCAACGGCATCTCGGGGATGGTGAGCGCGCTAAACGCCAGCCTGCAATCCAGCGGGGACTTCTTGCTTAATGGCGTCACCACGATCGCCAATAATCTGACGATCAGCGCGGCTGGGAACATCACCCAGCCTGGCGGTAACGTAACGGCCCAAAACGCGACATTTGCGGTCGCCTCCCCTGCCGATACGATCTCATTATCAGGCACCGATATAGTCAGTGGGGATTTAAACTTCGCTACCTATGGCAATGTGATCCATGGCGGGGGAACTTTGGATGCCGGAACACTCACGGGCACTGCTGGCAGCCTTGCGTCCTTCAATGCGCTGACGGATATCGGCACCATCGGCAGCTTCCTGATGGGCGATAGCCTATTCTCGCTCGACAACACCGGAACCCTGACAATTACCGGACCACTGGTCGCCAATGTCATCAGCATCAGTTCGACCGGGCAGTTGATCCTCGCAGGTTCACCCAATGGTGGCATGTTCTTCAGTGGAAGCATCGCCTCCAACACTGCCACCGTGCCGCGTACGGGTGTTGACTCGGTGCTGTTTGCGCCCAGCATCATTGAACACGGTATTTTTTATATTAACGATGGCGCTAATTCAGCCCGCTTTAATTCAGTGAAATTTCTTGGCACTACAAATTTAAGTGCAACAATATTTTTCCTGACGGCGCTGAACCCAAATAATTCAGGTGGCAATATCGGTTTTGAT
>NCFD01000377.1 GCA_002281005.1 Acidocella sp. 35-58-6
CCGCCAATCCAGGTCCCGATCTCCAAAAACGCCGGCAACGGCGCACCTGCCACCCCAATGGCCCGCTCCACTGCCGCATAAAGCTTCGGCACTTCGGCAAAAAATGTCGCACTGAAGTAACTCAGCGCATTCTCAACTTCATCAAGCACTGAAAGCTTGCTGGTCCGCAGGGTGCGGGTCTGCCATAAAGTGAGCACCAGCATCCGCAACCCGCGGTCCATCTCATGGCGCTCATCGGCGGTCTCTTCCACCCGGTCACGCCGGTTCAATAATCGTGTGATCTCATCGAGACTATTGAGAATACTCCGGCGCTGGACCTCGGTTGGGTGCGCGGTCAGCACCGGCGCAATATAAGCGTTACGAAAAAATGTCTGCAACGCTGCGTCATCAAACCCTACCGCCCGCGCCCGCGCCAGTCCCGCCGCCAAGCTACCCTCACGCGGCGGCGAACCCGCCACCTGATGCGCCCGCCAGCGTCTGGTATGATGATGATCCTCGGCGATATTTGCCAGGATGGAAAAATATCCAAATGCCCGCGTGACCCCATTGATCTCGCCATCCGACAGCCCAGCTAAAATTGCTTCAAGCTCAGCCTGCGCTGCCTGGTCCTGGTCACGATGAAACCGCACCGCCAACTGCCGGATCGTTTCAATCCGTTCATAAACCTCCACGCCCTCAATACTACGGATTGTCTCACCTAATATCCGCCCCAGCAGGCGGATATCATCCCGCAATGCCTCGTCCATCGTTTCGGCGCGGTGTTTGGGCGTGTGCACTATGTTCATGTCTTAACCATGCAATAAATATACCGTTATAAAGCCTCCTTAAAAATTTCCGCGCAAGCCATATTCGGCTTGGGTAACACCACAGATGACCTTAATTGCCGGTGCCGGTCCCTAGGGCCGCTCAAGCCATGAAGCCGCCAAGCGCCCTGAGGCCGGCCAGCATCGCCGCCAGCACCAGCAACCCTATGGATATGAACCTGAAATGCCCCTCATGGCTGGACAGATACAGCTTAGTGCCCACCACCGACCCCAATAACACCACCGGCAATCCGGCCACGGAACCCGCCGCACTCCATAGATGAATTTTCCCGAATATCGCCAAGGGAATAAGCGCCAACGCTGAACTGATCAGAAAAAACATGATCATAGAAGCCCGGGCCACCGCCACGCTCACCGGAGCTGCCAAAAAAAACGCCACTACCGGTGGGCCGGACATTCCCGCCAGACCATTTAAAATCCCTGAGGCCACACCGAGCGCCAGAACCCGCCACCCTGAAGGGATCACCTTCAGCCGGTAGCCAGCCACCAGGGTCACGGCGGTCGCCAGCACAATCAGGGCAATACAAAGCCGCAGCACATTGGCCGAAAAATATAACAGCGCCCACGACCCCACAGGCGTCGCAACAATTGACCCGACGGTAAGCCTATTCACCAGCGGCCAGTGACAGAGCGTCACCGACGTCTTGAAATTCAAAAGGCTGACAAAAACCTGCAGCAGTAAAACAATCACCACAGCATCGGTC
>NCFD01000378.1 GCA_002281005.1 Acidocella sp. 35-58-6
AGCCGTTACTGCTTAGTGTTCTGGGCTTCTGCCTTTAAATCGGCGGCGCGGGCCAGGATGCGGTCTTCCAGGCCGTTGACTGTTGCGGGGTCAACATTTGCGTTCACCCATTGGCCGTTTTGCAGCACCTGATGGAACAGCGAGACCTTGATGGCATTGGCGCTCATGGTCTGGCTGAGGATGTAGGCATTGGCCTTGAAACGTTCATTCGGGGTGGCCGGGGGTGAATACCAGTCAGTGATAATCACGCCGCCGAACGGATCGGCGGAGACCAGCGGCATGAAGGATAAAGTGTCCAGCGTGGCGCGCCACAGATAGGCGTTCACCTGAATGCCGGTGGCGGTGTTGGGGGTGTTGCCCTTGCCGAAAATAAAGCCAAGGCCCGGCATGGCATTCTCGCCGGTGGCGCTGGCGCCCGGAACGGCTTGGGCCATGGTGTTATTTACTTGGCCCGGCTGCACCGGCTGGCCGTGGGGCAGGTAGCTGCAGGCCGCCAGGGCCGGCGCCAGGGCAAGGCTGAAAATTCCATAACGGACACCACGGCGTAATTTCATGAACGACCTCAAATGTGAGCAACGACGGAAAACGTATCCGGTCTGTAGTCTGCCAGCAACGTTCCGCCAAGGGCTGCGGGTTAAAATCCAACGGCGGACATGAAAAAGGCGGCAGGTTGCCCTGCCGCCTTGGTCATGAAGCTAGAAAGACTTCAGATTACCACTTCAGAACAGCGCCAACGCTGATTGCGTTGGAGTGTGCGTTAGCGGCAGCAACCGTGCCATGAGCCTGATGGAGTTGGCCATACAGGTACTGGGTGAACAAGGTGAAGTTGGCGGCGATGTTGTAGTCAGCGCCAACGGCCACGCCGTTGTTGGTCTGGGTACGGCCAAAGCTGCTGCCCGCGGTGTATTCGCCAGCGCTCTGGTTGAAGAAGTAGCTGGCACCCACAACAATCGGGCCCATGGTGTACATGCCGGAGACCAAAAGGTCGTCGTCATGACGCTGGCCAGTGGTGAGGAAGGTGTAGCCGTTGTTCACGGAACCAGTTTTGTAGTTCACGCCAAGAACAGCGCCAGCATAAGTCACCTGACCGCCAACCTGGGCGATCGTCATGTTCTTGTATGGTTGCGTGCCAGCGCTGCTACCCAGCGGGGAGGCATCCAACAAGCCACCGGAGACCTGGTACTTCACGCCATCAACAGCAACGGTGTAACCAAGCATCGCGTCGATGGTGTTGCGGCGGCGGTTGTTGCTGCTGCCCGGGATCGAGGAGGTGGCGGAAGCGCCAGCAACCGAAGCGCCTTCATTGATGCCGTTCGAGTTCGGCTCAAAGCCGACAGCAAAGTTCACGCCGGCAAACGATGGCGAAACATAGACGAGCTTGGACGTGGTGTAGAGCGGGCCCGTGACTGCGAACAGATTGTTCGGATGGCCAGCCGGCACGATGGCGCCAACGCCGCCGTCGGAGTTCCATTCCTGGCCGTCGCCGAAGGACTGAATGTCACCATAAGACATCAGCGAGAAGGCGCTG
>NCFD01000379.1 GCA_002281005.1 Acidocella sp. 35-58-6
CCGCAGATTGTTGAAGCCTATCTCAAGATGGGCAAATACGTGATTTTATGCACCAACGCGCTGCTGCTTGAGAAAAAGATCGACCAATATAAACCCCATAAAAACTTCTGCTGGGATATCCATCTTGATGGTGACAAGCAGATGCATGACAAGTCGGTGGACCAGGACGGCGTGTACGAACGCGCCATTGATGCGATCAAGCTTTCCAAATCCAAGGGCTTCCGCACCAGCATCAACTGCACTTTGTTTGAAGGGGCCGACCCTGACCGGGTGGCGACATTCTTCGACATGATCGCCGACATGGATATTGAAGGCGTTATGACCTCGCCGGGTTACGCCTATGAACGCGCACCGGACCAGGAGCACTTCCTGAACCGCACCCGCACCAAGGAACTGTTCCGCGCTATCTTCAAGCGTGGCGAAGAGAGCAAAAAGCGCGGCAAGCACTGGAAGTTTACCCAGAGCCCCCTGTTCCTGGATTTCCTCGCCGGCAACCAGACCTATGCCTGCACGCCGTGGGGCAACCCGACCCGTAACGTGTTTGGCTGGCAGCGCCCCTGTTATTTGCTGGGTGAAGGTTACGCCAAAACCTACAAGGAATTGATAGAAACCACCGACTGGGACAAATACGGCGTTGGCAACTATGAAAAATGCGCTGATTGCATGGTGCATTCCGGCTTCGAAGCAACGGCGGTGATGGACTCAGTCAAGAAGCCTTGGAAAGTTGCGGCTTTGGCGTTGAAGGGAATTAAAACCGACGGCGCGATGGCGAAAGATATTCCGCTCGATAAAGCCCGCAAGGCTGAGTATGTGTTCTCGACCCATGTTGAGAAAAAGATGGCTGAGATTCATGCCAAAAAGGCTGAAGCGCAGGCGATTGCGGCGGAGTAAGGTTTTTCGTGCGAGCCATGAGATTTCGACGACCTAAATTTCATGGCTCGCAAAGATTGCCGACCTATATTGATAAATACAAAATGAGAATTTGGCCGAACGGCCGATTACTGTTCGCCATTGTCTTGTCAGGCTGCACAGCATCTCCACCGCGAACCGTAGTTCCCGCGCCAACAATGGCGGATTATTCGGCTCGAGAAGATTGTTTGTACAAAACGACCTGTGAATTGATAAAACAGCGCGGATCGTCACCTGTAGCTCTCGACGGCATTGCCGAATCCGCTACAGCGACCTGTAGTTTATCGATCCATAAAAAAATGATCGAAAATGTTGCAAGCACGGTCGGTTACGCTGGCCTGAATGATGAAGAAACTGACGAGGAAATCGACACCGATCGAACTGAACGTCATGCTTTTGCAATCGCGCTCCAACAAAGTAACAGTTGCTCTTTGCATCCATAGAGATCGTTGAGGCGTAAATGGCCAAGCCCGGTTTTTACGGGTTCTCGGATTGGTTTCTTGGTTCGGTTGGCGGCGTTTCTTCGTCCCGGCTGTGATTTCGGTTCGCGGCGGGCGGAGGGCGGGTCAAGGCCGCGCATAGCGCGCCCGCGAAGCGGGTTGCCTTGAGGCGACCTC
>NCFD01000380.1 GCA_002281005.1 Acidocella sp. 35-58-6
GCAGCGGTTAATGTCATCGATTCTGACTCGGCCACGGTTTCAAATGTCTCCACGAGGTCGCGGAGCAGGGTGGAGAGATCGACGACTTTGAAGTCCCGGCGCCTGGCGCCGGCTTCCACCTCAGCGATACGCAGCAGTGCCGAAAAAATACTCAAGGCGGAATCCACCTGGGCAATCCCTTCGTCAAACGCAGTTTGTGTCGCTGGCTCGCGCGTATGATGCCGTGCAAGTTCCAAATGTTCGCGTAGGCGCGCGAGGGGGGAGCGCAGGTCGTGGGCGATATCGTTGCTGACCTGCTGCAGGTTTTCCATCAGAACCTCGATGCGGTCGAGCATCGCATTCAAATTAGTGGCCAGCCGGTCGAATTCATCGCCGGTGCCGTTCAAGGGGATCCGCCGGGTCAAGTCGCCTTCCATGATGTCATGACTGGTTTTCGACATGCTCTCAACACGGGTTAATGTTTGCCGGGCAATAAACAACCCGCCGCCAAAGCCGATCGCTAAAATCGTTCCAAAAACCGCCAGAAACGCGTTGCGAATCAACTCATTCAACGCCTCCAGCGCACTGGCATTTTCAGCAACGTATAAAACGTCGCCATTTTGCAGCTTGGTCGAGAGGCCGTGGATTGCCGTAATATGCGGGGGAAGGCTAATGCCGTCGTCGCGGCCCATGGTGCGCCAACCGTTCCAGGTTTGGGCGGCCTGTGGTGAGAGAGCGAGATTTCCGGCCAATAATTTGCCGCTAGGATCCATCAAGGCATAAAATGTCCCGTCGGATTCCGCCGTGGCAACCTGAACGGCTTTCAGGATCGATGCGTCATCCCGCGCGTCAGATATGACATCGGCTTGCTCGCTGGTGACGGTAGCCTCAAGTGCTGACCTGACTGTTGACTCCGATGCGCGGTAAATGATCGCGAACACGATAATCGCCCCGAACACCGACAAGGCAGCGCTTTGCAAGGCAAGGCGGAAGCTGGAGGTGCGGGTAATGCGTGTGACAGCGTCTCTAAGCATCACTGGTGATTCGGTAGCCCGACCCACGATAGGTTTGGATCAATTCCTGCCCGAACCCTCGGTCCAGCTTGCTGCGCAGCCGGCTGATATGCGACTCAACCACGCTGGTTATCGGGTCAAAATGAAAATCCCAAACGGCTTCAAGTAACATCGTTCGTGTTACAACTTGGTTTTCATGCAGCATCAAATATTCGAGCAACTGAAATTCCCGAGGTTTGAGGTCGATTTTTTTCCCCGCGCGGGTGACGCGGCGCGATAGGCGGTCGAGTTCAAGATCGGCGATTTTCAGCACTGCAGCCTTTGGTGCCGGGGGTCTGCGGCGTGTTAACGCGATAACGCGGGCGGACAATTCGGCCAAGGCGAACGGCTTGACCAGGTAATCATCACCCCCAGCACGCAGGCCTTCAACCCGGTCGTCGATTCCGCCGAGTGCGGTCAGAAACAGGACTGGCGTTGTAATATTGGCGGCACGCAGGGTTCGAACCAGCGCAACGCCGTCAAGCCCAGG
>NCFD01000381.1 GCA_002281005.1 Acidocella sp. 35-58-6
GAGACCAAAGGAGCGCCACCGAATGCGGCTGGTAATGGTGGGTTTTTGTCTATATTCATCACCATTGCCTCGTTCGTTGCCTTCACCGTCGCCGCGCTGATGATGTTCACTTTAAAAGACGCTTCAGGGTTCAGCGACAATCTGATCTATCACGTCGCGCTGCAAGCCGGGCTCGGTAAAACCGGCGGCTACGCGGCATCGCTGGCATTGATCCTGTCTAGTGTCGCAACGTTGGAGACCACCATGCTGCAATTCTCGCGCACCTTGTTCGCCATGGGGCGCGACCGGGCTTTGCCAGCAACATTTGGTGTGGTGCAGGAAAAAACACTCACGCCGGTGCGCACGATGTATCTGCTCCTGGCGCTGGGGCTGATCTTGATTTTTGTGTCAAGTTTCATGCCATCCATCGCCACGATTTTGGGTGACTCGGTGAGCGCCATTGCGGTGCAAGTGTGCTATTATTATGGCTTGGCGGGTTTGGTTTGCGCCTGGTCGTATCGTGATAGTTATCAGGAATCGATGGCGACCTTCCTGGGTTATGCGGTCTTCCCGCTCCTCAGCGCGGTGTCGCTGTTTGTGTTGGGAATTTACGCCATTACCACCTTCAACCTGACCACCCAGATTGTGGGTATTGGCGGGCTGGTGCTCGGAATCGTGTTCTATCGGCCAAACGGCTATGGCAAGGCCACTTTGGCACCGGCTGAGTGACGGCTGGTTAAATGCAATAAAAAACGGCTCCCGTTTGGGGGCCGTTTTTTATTGATGGTTGCCGGACGGGCGATTGATAGGTTGGCATTGTTGTTCGTATAATCACCATCGGTTATGCCTATGGGTGGGTTATGCAGAAATCATTGGCGGGGTTGTCCCTGCGCGACCTGGAATACGTGGAAGCTGTGGCGGAGCTGGCGCATTTTGGCAGGGCGGCGGAGCGCTGCGGCGTGAGCCAGCCGGCACTTTCCGAGCAAATTCGTAAGCTCGAGGCGCATCTGGGCGTGGTGTTTTTTGAGCGCACCCAGCGCCGTGTGGCGATTACAGCGCAAGGCGCGGTATTGCTCGCGCAGATTGAGCGGGTGCTGGCCGAGGCACGGCATTTTATTGCCATGGGTGGCCAGCGGCAGGCTGGCCTTTCAGGGCTGCTGCAACTCGGCGCCATTGAAACACTGGGGCCCTATTATCTGCCTGGGTTGCTGAAGCTGCTGCGTACTTCGATGCCCGATGTGGCGCTGCGTCTGACCGAGAACCGCACCGCCACGCTGATCGAGCGGCTACGGCACGGTATGCTGGATGTGGTGCTGATGGTGCCAACCCCGCAAATGCCCGGGCTGGTGGCGGCCAATTTGTTCTTTGAGCCGTTTGTGCTGGCAACGCCAAAGCTGCACCCGCTGGGCCATCTGCCGCGGATTACGCTGGATGCTCTGCCAATTGCGGATTTGCTGCTGTTGGAGGAAGGCCATTGTTTGCGCGACCAGGCGTTGGCCCTGTGCGCCGGAGCGCCGGCAGCCACGCGGCACGCCACCAGCC
>NCFD01000028.1 GCA_002281005.1 Acidocella sp. 35-58-6
GGCAGGCACCGCAAGGTCAGCGGTGTGAGTGTGTAACGGTGCATCTGGCGATTGCAGAAAGCCGATCTCGATCATGTGCTGCTCAATGATGCCGCCGATCGCGGCGATCAGAGATGGCACATAGCGGCCGCCGCTCCATTGCCCGCCGCGCGGGTCAAAGATGCTTTTCAGCTCCTCTGCCACAAACCCCACGTCGCCACCGCGGCGGAATACCGCGGAGATCATGCGGGTGAGGGCTACCACCCAACTGAAATGTTCCATGTTGGCCGAGGAAATGAACACCTCGAACGGGCGCTGGCGCCCGCCTTCCTCGATGTCGTTGACGGTGATGTACATGGCGTGTTCGTTGTCTAGCCAGCGCAGTTTGTAGGTGGTGCCGGTAAGTTTGGGCGGGCGCGGGATCGGCGAGTGGTTGGGTTGCACCGCAACGGTTGCCGCAGCCGCTACGGCTTCGGCAGCGTTGGCGGGCTCTGGCGTCACCGAAAGGATGGAGCCGGTGATGGCGTTGGGGCGGTAGGTGGTGCAGCCTTTGCAGCCCTGGCGGTAGGCTTCCAGGTAAACTTCGCGGAATGCCTCGAAGGCAATATCCTCAGGCACATTCACGGTTTTTGAAATGGCGCTGTCGACATGCCGCTGCAAGGCCGCCTGCATGCGGATATGGTCAAGCGGCGTGAGGTTTTGCGCGGTAACGAAGTAATCCGGCAGCGTCACATCGCGGCCAAATTTATGGCGGTACAGGCGGACCGCGTAATCCTCGACGAGTTCCTCACGCTTCGAGCCATCAGGCTCGGTGACTTTGCGCGTGAAGCTGTGGGCGAACACCGGCTCCACGCCGGAGGATACATTGTCCGCTAGCAATGAGATGGTGCCGGTGGGGGCGATGGAGGTCAGCAGCGCGTTGCGGATCCCATGCTCGGCAATTAGTGCCCGCACATCGGCATCCAACTCGCGTACGGTTTCACCGGCGAGGTAGGCTTTGCGCTCAAACAGCGGGAACGGTGATTTTTCGGCGGCGATATGCGCTGAGGCGATATAGGCGGCGCGGTTGACCTCACGCGCCCAGCGCTCCGCCATCGCGGCGGCGGGTTCGGAGCCATAGCGCAGCCCCACCATCATCAGCGCGTCCGCGAGGCCGGTCAGCCCTAAGCCGATGCGGCGCTTGGCCATGGCCTCCTGGTGCTGCGCCTCCAGCGGGAAGCCTGAGGCATCGATGGTATTATCCATCATGCGCACTGCGACGGCGACAAGCTCGGTCAGTTCAGCTTCATCGAGGTGGGCTTGCGGGGTGAAGGGCTCACGCACCAAGGTTGCCAGATTGATCGACCCCAGCAGGCAGGCACCGTAGGGCGGCAAGGGTTGCTCGGCACAGGGGTTGGTGGAGTGGATGGTCTCGCAATAATATAAATTATTGCGGTTGTTGATGCGGTCGATGAACAGCACGCCGGGCTCGGCATAGTCATAGGTGGCACGCATCACGCTGTCCCACAAAGCGCGGGCGCGCAAGGTGCGGTAGGTGGTGCCGTTGAATACCAAATCCCAATCCGCATCGGCCTCCACAGCGGCCATGAAGGCGTCGGTGATCAGCACCGAGAGATTGAAATTACGCAACCGCCCGGGCTCGCGCTTGGCGGCGATGAAGGCTTCGATGTCGGGGTGGTCGCAGCGCATGGTCGCCATCATGGCACCGCGCCTGGCACCGGCGGACATGATGGTACGGCACATGGAATCCCACACATCCATGAAGGATAGCGGGCCGGAGGCATCGGCGCTGACGCCCTTCACCGCCGCCCCCTTGGGCCGCAAGGTGGAGAAATCATAGCCGATGCCGCCGCCTTGCTGCATGGTGAGGGCGGCTTCCCGAAGGTGCTTGAAAATGCTGCCGAGGTCGTCCTCGATGTCGCCCATCACGAAGCAATTGAACAAGGTTACGCGTCGGTCGGTGCCGGCCCCGGCGATGATGCGCCCGGCCGGCAGAAATTTAAAATCCTCCAGGGCTTTGTAGAACCGGCCTTCCCAGAGTGCGGGCTCCGGCTCGACGGCGGCGAGGGCCTTGGCGATCCGCGCCCAGGTATCCTCGATGGTGAGGTCGATGGGTGTGCCGTCAGGCTGTTTCAGGCGGTATTTGTCGGCCCAGATCTGCCGGGAGATCGAGGCAATCCGCTCGTGAGCGGCGGGTTTCGAGCGGTCGGCGATCATGTCCATCGGGTTTGTCCTGTTGTTTCGCTTGGCCGGGGTGTGGCGGTCGTCACTGCGCCGTTGATGCGCGTCAATTACAATGAGAGCAAAGGCTGCCCATATTAGCTGGAGTTGAAATGAGCCGCGAGAGGAATTGTCGTGTCGCAAGTCATCAAGGAAGCTGTCGCCGTATTTGATACCCCCGAGACACTGGAGGCGGCGGTTTTTGAGCTGGAAACCCGTGGCTTTGACCGGGCCGCCTTCTCGCTGCTGGCCAGCGAGGCGGCTGTTACGCAAAAACTTGGGGTAGGGTATGACCAGATCAGCCAAGTTGAGGATAACCCGGCGGTGCCGCGGGAGACGTTTTTCTCCCATGTGTCGCGACTCGAGGCGGAATTATTGCCAGCGCCCAGCCTGGCTGCAATTGGCGTGTTGATGCTGTTCGGTGTTGGCGGGGCGTTGCCTGCAATGATAGCCGCCGGTGGCGGTGCGCTGATTGGCGCCGGGCTGGGGCGGGCAATTCATCAGCACAATGTTACGCGGATCAAGGAACAACTGGCACGCGGTGGGCTGCTGCTATGGGTGAACCTGCGCGATACGGCTGAGGAGGCAAAAGCGCTGGCAATACTAAAGGCGCATTCGGCGCATGATGTGCATGTGCATGAGATGGCGGCCTGAAGAATACCCCGGCCCAGGTTGGGTGATAACCCCGATCTGAGCACGGTTTCGTTGTGGGCGACATGAAAGGAGTCATTCAAATGTTTGCTGTACAGCCATCGATCAATACCGAGATCGCCGCTGCCTTCCGGCGTGCCATGCGGCAACACTGGGGCCTGTTTTTGGCGGAAGGCCTTGTGTTGCTGCTGCTCGGCCTTGCGGCAATGGCGCTACCGGTATTTGCCGGCATCGCTCTCACGGTGATTTTGGGATATATATTTGCGCTTGCCGGCATTGTCGGCCTCATCTCCACATTCACCGCACGGCAGGCGCCGGGGTTCGGCTGGTCGCTGCTATCTGCGCTCGCCGCATTGCTGGTAGGCGGGCTGCTGCTGTGGAACCCTCTGCAAGGCCTGGTGACACTTACAATTGTGCTGACCGCCTTTTTCATTGCCGACGGTATATTGATGATCATCCTCGCCATCTCGCACCGCCGGCAACTTTCCGGAAAATGGGAGTGGATACTCATCAACGGACTCATTGACCTGCTGCTGGCTTTTATCGTGCTCTCAGGATTCCCTGGAACCGTTGCCTGGGTGCTTGGTTTGCTGGTTGGCATTGATATGTTGTTCGGCGGTGTATCACTGGTGGCGCTGGCGCTGGCAGCCCGCAACCAAGCGAACCTGTAGCGGTTGTTGTGATGCCGCGATGAATGGCTGGGAGCGCGTGAGCGCTGCCCAGCCTTACATGGCTTCACGTATCGAGTTTGGCCACTTTCAGCGCGTTTGTTACGATAAAATCACGGCGCGGCTCGACAATATCGCCCATCAGCGTTGAGAAAATCTGGTCGGTGTCTTCGGCGTCGGTGATTTTCACCTGCAGCAGGCGGCGCACGTCGGGGTCTAATGTGGTTTTCCAAAGCTGGTCGGGGTTCATTTCGCCGAGACCTTTGAATCGGTTGATCGCGAGGCCCTTGCGGCCATAAGCCAGCATGGTCTCCCATAGTTGCGCGGGGCCGTGGATAGGCTTGGCAGGGCCATCGATGGTCAGCGTCGCGTCGGTGCCGAACATCGCAGCCAGGCCGGCGCTGTGTTCAGCCAGCCAGCGGGCTTCGGTGGTGCGCAATACGGCGGCGTCCACATGGTAGCGTTCGGCCACGCCGCGCACCATCCGGCCCAGCGTGACACCGGCGGCATCGGAGGTGACCACCCAGCCGCGTTCAGTGGGGATGGCCAATTCGTTCAGCCGTGTTGCCAGCGCCTGGTCGCGCTCGGGCTGGCCGAGGGCGGAGGTGGCAAGCAAGCCGGTGATGGCAAGCTGTTCAAGGTAATGTACGGGCAGCAAACGTGAGAGCGCATTGAAGCGGTTCACGGATTGGCGCAGCCATTCCATTTGGCCACGCAATTCATCGCCGGTGTAAACGCTACCGTCCGCGGCGGCCAAAGTGGCCTGACCGAGTGAGCGCTCAAGCAGGAATAATTCCAGCGCGTCGTCATCCTTCAAATAGGTTTCATCATTGCCGCGCTTGGCACGATACAAAGGCGGCTGCGCGATGTATAAATAACCATGCTCGATGAGCTTCGGCATCTGGCGGTAGAAGAATGTCAGCAGCAGCGTGCGGATGTGCGAGCCGTCGACATCGGCGTCCGTCATGATGACGATACGGTGGTAGCGCAGTTTGCTTTCATCGAACCCGCCTTGCTCTGGCTCGCCCCGGCCGATGCCAGTGCCGAGAGCGGTGATCAGCGTGCCGATTTCAGCCGAGCCCAGCATTTTATCAAAGCGTGCGCGTTCAACGTTGAGAATTTTACCCTTTAGGGGCAAAATCGCTTGGAATTTGCGGTCGCGTCCTTGCTTGGCGGAGCCACCGGCGGAATCCCCCTCGACCAGGAATAATTCAGACTTCGCGGGGTCGCGCTCCTGGCAGTCAGCGAGCTTGCCGGGCAACGATGAGATGTCCAGCACACCCTTGCGGCGGGTGAGTTCGCGTGCTCGCCGCGCCGCTTCGCGGGCGGAGGCCGCATCCATCACCTTTTGGACAATGTTTTTGGCTTCCTTCGGGTGCGTCTCAAACCAATGGCTGAGCGCGTCCGCCACCGCCGATTGCACCACCGGCTGCACTTCGGAGCTGATCAGCTTGTCCTTGGTCTGCGAGGAGAATTTCGGGTCTGGCACTTTTACGGAAAGTACGGCGGTCATGCCTTCACGCATATCCTCGCCGGAGAATTCAAAATTCTCTTTTTTACTCATTCCCTGGGCATATTTTGAAACCACGCGGGTGAGGGCGGCACGGAAACCGGCCAGATGCGTGCCGCCATCGCGCTGGGTGATGTTGTTGGTAAAGCACAACATCGTCTCATGGTAGGAATCATTCCAGGTGAGGGCGAACTCCACCCTGATGCCGTGTTCCTTGGCTTCACCGATCGAGGTAATGGGGGTGGCGAGAATCGGTGTTTTGGCGCGGTCGAGCCATAAGGTAAATTCCGCCACACCGCCTTTGTAGCAAAAATGCGCCTCCTGGTGGGGCGCGTGCCGCTCGTCACGCAAAATAATCGTCAGGCCGGAATTCAAAAACGCCAGCTCACGCAACCGGCGCTCAAACACCGCATAGTCAAACTCAACATGCGTAAAGGTACCACTGGATGGTTTGAAAGTGACCTCAGTGCCATTGGCATGCGCCGCCGGCCCCACCACCGTCAAAGGTGCCACCGTCTCGCCATGCTCAAAGCGGATGAAATGCTCCACCCCCTCACGCCAAATCCGCACCTCCATCCATTCCGACAGCGCATTGACCACCGCCGCTCCCACGCCATGCAAGCCCCCCGAAACCTTGTAGGAATTCTGGTTGAACTTGCCGCCGGCGTGCAATTTGGTCAGCACCACTTCCGCCGCTGAAATGCCTTCCTCAACGTGAATGTCAGTGGGGATGCCGCGCCCGTCATCGGTCACGGTCATCGAGCCATCGCCGTTCAAAACCGCCTCAACCCGCGTGGCATACCCGGCCTGTGCCTCGTCCACCGCGTTATCGATGATTTCAAAGCCCATGTGATGCAGGCCGGAGCCGTCATCCGTGTCGCCAATATACATGCCTGGGCGCTTGCGAACCGCATCCAGCCCCTTCAAAACACTGATCGACGCCGCATCATACGCTTCGTCCTTCGGGACCTCAGGCAACACAGGCTCACTCATAAAACTCAACGCTCCAACAACCGCTCACGAACCATCAACCTACACGAAAACGCCGGGAAAGCCAAAGGTTGGGGTGGATGGGTGAAGTAAGGCCAAGGGCACGGCCTCAGGCGTTCACGGCGATTTTTGGGAAGGCGCGGTCGGCGGGTTCGGCGGCACCGATTTGGTGGGCGAGTTTGGTGATGGCGTCGCGGAAGGGGCCTTTGACGCTGGTGCCCATTTCACCGAATTTTTCAGCTTTGGGGATAATACGGGGCAGGTCGGGGATAACGATGTCGAACTTGATGGAGAGGGTCTGTTCCATGAGTTTTTGGGAGAGGCCATACGGGCGGCCGGCCTGGTTGAGCACCAGGGTGGTGCGGGTGCTGGGGTTGGCTGGCTGGGCCATCAGGCGGTCGAAGTTGCGCAGGCTCATGATGCTGGGGTCGAGGATGATGACGCGCTGCTGGGCGAGGCCAAGGGTTTCGCGGGCGAAGGGAAGTTGCCGGGCGCCGGTGTCGGCGATCACGAACTTGAAGCGGCTGAGTAGGGCTTTGGTGAGGGTTTTGGCGGCACCTTCCGGGTAGTCGAGACGCTGGGTGAGGGATTCCTGGCCGGCCAGCACGTGCAGGCGGTCACCGGCGGGCTGGGCCACGCGCTCGATCAGCATGGAGTCCATGCGTTCGGGTGATTGCAGGGCGGAGGCAAGGCCGCGGCTGGGGTCAACGTTCAGGGCCAGGGCGGCGGTGCCGGTTTGCAGGTCGGTGTCGAGCAGAATGGTGTGGCGGTGGAGGTCGTGCCCGATCATCCAGGCGAGGTTGGCGGCAATGGTGGTGGTGCCAACGCCGCCGCGCACGCCGGTCAGGGCGATAATATGGCCGGTGATGGGCGCGGCGGCGGGTTGCACGTCGGGGATAATATGCGGCAGCAACAGGCTGGTGATACTGGCTGCGGTAAGTGGCTTGGTGACATATTCACGCACCCCCATGCCGTGCACGACAGCGCGGTAGAAGCTGAGCTCGCGGGCTGGGCCGATGGTCAGCACCGTGGTGCCGGGTTCCACCAGTTCGGCCAGTTCCAGCATGGCAGACAGCGGTTGTTCCTCGCCGGTTAGGTCCACCAGCAGGGTTTCCGGGCAAGGCATACGGCCCAGCATGGCGAGGGTGGCGCGGAAGCTGACAATATGAAAAGTGCCACCGTTGGTGAGGGTGCTCTCAAAGCAGCTTTCCAGCAGGGTGGCGGTCGGCGCATCCGCGACAAAACCAACGAATTTTTGTTTGGTGAGCAGGCTGGAAGGCGGCTGTGGCACTGGCTGCGGGCCGCGGTTATTGAAGAGGGATTGGCTGGGCGTCATGGCGGCACCTGATGCAATGTCAACGACGATGAATGACTGCGTGCCGAGTGCTTCGGGCGATCCGTGGGTCCCTAACGATCGCGGGCGGATCCGTCCTGGCCATGATGCGACAAGAGATTTTCTACTTTATTAACGCCACGCCGCCGCAGGACGTTTTTAATAAAAAACCCGGCCCGTCATGGCGTGATTACCCTTGGCATGCCGGGCCGGGATGGCTCAGCGGCCAGACTATCCATGGTGATAACACGCACCAGCCGGGCGGCGGGCGCCTGCATGATCACCACCGGGTCGGGGGCGTCGATATTGATATCGCCGATGGCGGAGGGAATATTGCCGATACCGTGCCAGGCGGCGAGCACCCGGCGCTGGTAGGGCAGGCCGAGGTCTGGCACCGCCGAATGATAATCGGCGATGGCGGTATTCCAGGAGCCGGTTTGGCTTTTCAGTTGCGCGAGATACCCGGCGGCATAAATGGCGTTGGCGGCGGGGTCGAAGGCGGTGTCCAAATCCGGAAAGGCGTTCGGATGGTATTTCAGGCTCACCTGGAAGCAGCCGACGTCGATGTCATTGGCGCCGGAGGATTGCGCGAGGCGGGTAAAGGCGATGGCGTCCTGTTTGCTGGCGAAATAATGCCCGGCGCCGTCGATGTTCACGGTCCATGGCCAGGGAGTGACGCGGCGGCTGAAGGCGTCGTACCGGCCGGATTCCACCATGCCGATTGAGACCAGGATATTAGCGGGCAGGGTAGCGGCGGTCTCGGCGGCGTTGCCGGCGGCCGCACAGGAGCTGGTGGGGGCCGCAATGGGCACGCTCGCGGCGGCTGGGGTTGCCAGACCGAGGATCGAGAGCACCCATAAGGGTGACCCTAAAATGATCAGCAAACGGGTCATAAGTGGTTCATAACGTTAAAACTGGGTGGATGACGAGGGTTTAATCGGGGGGAGAGGTGAATAATCTTGAGTTGTAACATGGCGCTGCCCATTTTTAGCGCACGGGTGGTACATTATAATGTTCCGCCACGATAAATTTTATAAAACCCAGGAGATCGCTATGCGTTCACTATGGCTTGCTTCGGCTGCAATCGTGCTTTCCGCCGGTATGGCTTGCGCACAATCCGCCCCGCCAGGGGACCAGAATGTCGCCTCTACCGCGCCCCCTATGGGCGCAATGCCAATGCAGCACTCAATGATAAGCCATGGACCACTTCCGCAGGATGCCAGTGTGCAGACGTATCTGCGGATTGCCGAGGTGGCGATTCACGGGCGCAACAAGGCGAAGGCCGATGATGCGCTCTCACATGCCGAGACTTTGGTTTTAACCCGCTCAGTACCGCAATCAGCCGGGATTCCGGTTGACCACTCATCGCGGGTTGAGACCATTGAGCAAGCCCGGGCCGCGCTGGCCAGCGGTGATTTCGGGCAGGCCGCGCATCTGACCCGTCAGGCGATGATGCCCACCGAGAGCTGATTAGGTTAAATATGGATGATTTTGGCGGAAATGGGCGCTGCATAGCGCCCATT
>NCFD01000382.1 GCA_002281005.1 Acidocella sp. 35-58-6
TGCCGGCATGGAAGAAGCCAGCATATTCCCAGAACATCAGGCGCTTGAAGAAGCTGCCGTCATTATCACGGTAATCCTGCGGCGACTGGGTAAAGCCTACCTTTGGATTATTAAACGCCGGCACCATGCTGCGCAGCCAATCGGGCTCCACAATATAGTCGCTGTCGATCACACCGATGATCTCGGCATCCGGGGCAGTCTGGCGCAGGCCAAAGTTCAGAGCACCAGCCTTAAAGCCCTTATATTTGCCAAGCGTGAAGAAGCGGAATTTCGGCCCCAGGCGGGCACAATGCTCAGCCACCGGCTCCCAGATATGCGGGTCCATGGTGTTGTTGTCGATCACCAGCACTTCAAAGTTTTCATAGTCCAGGTTCGCCAGCGCATCGAGCGTCAAGCGCACCATCTGCGGCGGCTCATTGCAGATCGGCAGATGGATAGAAACCTTCGGCAGCTTAGCACCTGCCGGGGCCGGGATCGGCTCGAAATGGCGTTTTTGCACGCGGCCAAAAATGGTTTCCACCAGGTCAAAGCTATCGGCAATCAGCAGGAACAACAGCAGGCCCTGGCCAAGTGCCAGCCCGCCCCACACCGCGGCGGCGGTGAGCGAGAGATAGGTTTCGCCCATCACCATCAGCAGCATCGCCAAAGCCGCACCAAAACCCTGCACCAGAGCGGCAAAAATCAGCTTACCGGTAACCCGCATGTCCGGGCGGCGGCTCAGCAGCGCCATGGTGGCGGCCAGCATCAGCGCAACGCTGCCCAGTGCATAGAAAATCCAGGCCGGGTTATTCTCAACCGGGCCGGTCAAGGACCATTTCTGGTGGCGGTCGAGCGTGAACATGCCCCAGTAACCAGCGGCGCGGCCCTCAAAGGCGGTCTTCCAAGGCTGGTCGAACGCTTCCATCACGAAGTAATTGATGTGGTTCGCCTGTGCGTAGTTGAAGAAGTCGCGCATGAAGCGCGCCTGATTTACCGTGCTGGCGCGGGCGGCGCCGATGTCGATCCCATCCGACGGCCAGCCGATCTCACCAATCACGATTTTTTTGTTTGGGAATGCGGTGTGCAACTGCGCCAGGCGATGCTCGGCGTCAGCCAGGGCACCTTGTTCAGGTACACCTTCCCAGTAAGGCAGCAAATGCACGGTGATAAAATCCACCGAATTCGCCAGTTGCGGGTATTTCAACCACACATGCCAAGGCTCAGCGGTGGAAACCGGCACATGGGTCTGCGACTTCACCAGCTTGATATCCTGGATCAGTTCCGGCACCGCCACGTCGCCGCGCAGAATGGTCTCGTTACCCACCATGATCTGCTTCACGTCGGGGTTGGCGTTGGCCACCTGCACAACCTTGGCCAGTTCGGCTGCATTGGCGTCATCATGGCGGTCCAGCCAGGCGCCAAGCGTCACGTTCAGGCCCATGCCTTCGGCCAAAGCCGGGATGGTGCCAAGGTCGCCCTCAACCGTGTAGGTGCGGATGTTGTGGGTGTATTGCGC
>NCFD01000029.1 GCA_002281005.1 Acidocella sp. 35-58-6
CTTCCGATCTTGAAACACCAGTTGTTGCCCATATGAAGGGCCGTGAGATTGAAATCGACGTTGATATCGGTTTGGGCACGGGACGGGCTACCGTTTGGACCTGTGATCTGACCCACGGATATATCGACATCAACGGCAGTTACCGTAGCTAAATACGGGGCTTTTCCTGGTTATGGGTACAGTTTACCCGTAATCCATTCATTGCCGTCTCGCGTATACGTGGTGCGTTCATGCAGACGATATTTAACATCCTGCCAAAATTCTAAATAGTCTGGCGTGACCCGCCATCCTGACCAAAACGGTGGCCGCGGAATTGTATCGCCCGGGAATTTGGCCTCGAATTCCTCGAATTTGGCCTCAAAAGTCTCGCGGTCCGGCAAAGGTTTTGATTGAGCCGAAGCCCAGGCACCGATCCGGGAACCGCGGGGACGAGAGGCGTAGTACTCGTCAGCCTGAGCATCTGAAACCAAAGAAATTGTGCCCTCAATTCGGACCTGCCGATGCAGTGTTTTCCAATAAAACAGTAAAGCCGCATGAGGGTTCTGTCTAAGCTCTTGAGATTTGCGGGATTCCAGGTTCGTGTAAAATACAAAGCCCTTATCATCCCAGGCCTTCAAAAGCACGGTCCGGGCGGCTGGTTTACCCTCGGCGGAAGCTGTCGCCAAAATCATCGCGTTAGGGTCGTTTGGTTCAGATGATTCCGCCTCAGTTAGCCAGTCACCAAATGTAACAAAGGGATCATTTTTAACTTGTTTCACAGCGAAGCTCTCCAAAGCGAAATTTCGTAGCACTTGATCGCATGAGATACTCTATGCCACCACCATATCACTTATCTAACGCCACTAAGGAGAGAGACCCCATGCCTGATACCGCATCCCAGATATCACCACCGAAGGGGACTCTCATGCAGGGCAAACGCGGATTGATCATGGGTGTTGCCAATAACCGCTCCATAGCCTGGGCCATTGCCCAAGCGGTGGCAGCGCAAGGCGGTGAGGTGGCATTTACCTACCAGGGCGAGGCGTTGGAGCGCCGGGTGCGGCCTTTGGCGGAGTCGGTCGGTTCTGATGTTGTGCTGCCATGCGATGTCAGCAGTGACGCGGCGATGGATGAAACCTTTGCAGCGATCAAGGAAAAATGGGGAAAAATTGACTTTCTCGTGCACGCCATTGGGTTTGCCGACAAAAATTTTCTCCGTGGCCGGTATATTGATACCCCTCGATCGGCGTTTTTGCAGGCTTTGGATATTTCATGCTTCTCCTTTACGGCGGTTGGCCAGCGGGCAGCGGCGCTTATGCCTGATGGTGGCGCCCTTCTCACGCTCTCATATCTCGGTGCTGAGCGTGTGGTGCCGCATTATAATGTCATGGGTGTGGCCAAGGCGGCATTGGAGGCTTCTGTGCGTTACATGGCGGCAGATTTAGGCCCGAATCAGATTAGGGTTAATGCAATCAGCGCCGGGCCGATCAAGACCTTGGCTGCCAGCGGTATCGGCGATTTCAGCTATATCATGAAATGGAACAAGTATAATTCGCCGCTGGAGCGCAACGTGGAACTTGAGGAGGTAGGTGGCGCAGGACTTTATATGCTCTCGGACCTCTCAAAAGGTGTAACCGGCGAGGTCCACCATGTGGATTGCGGCTATCACACGGTGGGAATGAAGAACCCGAACGCACCAGACATCGCGGTTGCCAGCGATTAAGCGCCTGGGTTCCCTCAACAGCTTTATGTGGTAAACGCCCAGTCTCATGCGCCAATATCTGGAATTTGAAAAACCCGTCGCCGAGCTCGAAAGCAAAATCGAGGAACTGCGGCGGATGACCTCTCCCGGCGAGATTAATATTGCCGATGAGGTGCACCGGCTTTCGGATAAGGCCGATAAGCAACTACGTGCTCTGTATGCCAAGCTCACCCCTTGGCAGAAGACGCTGGTAGCGCGTCATGCTGACCGGCCCAAGGCGGCGGCTGTTATCGCGGCGTTGATCGAGGATTTTATTCCGCTTGCCGGCGACCGTGCCTTTGCCGATGATGCCGCCATTATCGGCGGCATGGGGCGGTTTCGTGGGACACCGGTGATGGTGATAGGCACCGAAAAGGGCACCGACACCGAAACCCGGATTAAGCATAATTTTGGCATGGCGCGGCCTGAGGGCTACCGCAAGGCGCATCGGTTGATGGAACTGGCCGGCCGGTTTGGCTTACCAATTTTGACCTTTGTCGATACGTCCGGCGCTTTTCCGGGCATTGATGCTGAAGCACGCGGCCAGGCGGAGGCGATTGCGCGCGGGATAGAGGTTTGTCTCAGTGCGCCGGTGCCGCTGATTGCTTCGATTATCGGTGAAGGCGGTTCGGGTGGCGCGATTGCGTTGGCGGCCGGTAACACGGTGCTGATGTTTGAACACGCCATTTACTCGGTCATTTCGCCGGAAGGCTGCGCTTCAATTTTATGGCGCGATGCCGCTCAAGCGCCGTTGGCGGCCGAGGCTATGCGAATTACCGCGCAGGATTTGAAGAGGCTCGGGCTAATTGACGAAATTGTACCCGAACCGATGGGTGGCGCCCAACGCGACCCTAATCAGGCGCTGGCGAGCCTGGCCGATGCCATTGCGCTGGCGTTAGCACCACTGAAACCGATGACCGCCGAAGCACTGAAGGCACGTCGGCGCGAGAAGTTCCTCGCGATGGGTAAATTAGGCCTGGTTTGAAGTCTGGTAACGGCCTGTTTTCAGGCTGATCCAGGTGAACAGGCCGAAAGCCACGCCCAATACCCCATACGTCCCATTATAATTCACCACGGCCGCCACGCCGATGCCGATGGCGAGAGCCGCCAGCAACCGGCGCCCAAGAATGAAAGCGAGGAGCCCTAGGGCGAGCGCGATCCAGCCAAATGCATGAAAATACTGCATTTTTAATACCACATCTCGGGGGCCGCAAAACCCGGGGGCGTTGGCGGCGGCGCAAATGCCCACCGTGGCACGCGGCACAATGGCCAGTTGCCGGAACATGATGGCGCTGCCGCCAATCGCCATGGCGAGCACGGCATAAAGACCATCCGTGCCATTGAACCTGTTTGTCTCCGCCATGCTCTTGTCTCCTTGCTCTGAGGCCGCTGGGGCCGTATTGCTGCGCCGCGCCACAACAACAATTTCACACACGGTTCATGACAGAGCACGCACCTAACGCCAAGCCACAGAGCTTCCAGGAGATCATCCTCACCTTGCACGCCTTCTGGGCGCGGCAAGGCTGCGTGATTTTGCAACCCTATGACGTGGAAATGGGGGCTGGCACCTTTCACCCGGCCACCACGTTGCGTGCTTTGGGGCCAAAGCCTTGGTCCGCCGCCTATGTGCAGCCCTCGCGCCGGCCTTCGGATGGCCGCTATGGTGAGAACCCGAACCGCTTGCAGCATTATTATCAGTACCAGGTGATCGTGAAGCCAAGCCCGGCGGCGGCGCAGGATTTGCTGTTGCAGAGCTATCAGGCGATCGGGCTGGATTTGAACAATCATGATTTCCGCTTCGTCGAGGATGACTGGGAAAGCCCGACCCTGGGCGCCTGGGGGCTGGGCTGGGAGGTCTGGTGCGATGGCATGGAGGTGGGGCAATTCACCTATTTCCAGCAGGTGGGCGGTATTGCGGTGGATCTGCCGAGCTTTGAGATGACCTACGGGCTGGAGCGCCTGGCCATGTATGTGCAGGGCGTTGAAAATGTTTATGACCTGGATTTCAACGGCGCTGGCGTAACCTATGGTGACGTGTTCCTGCGGGCCGAGCGTGAATATTCCGCCCATAATTTTGAATTTGCTAACACGGATATGCTGATCCGGCATTTTTCCGATGCTGAGACTGAATGCGCTGCGCTGGTGAGCCATAAATTGGCGCTGCCGGCGTATGACCAGTGCATCAAGGCCAGCCATTTGTTCAATTTGCTGGATGCGCGGGGCGTGATCTCGGTGGCGGAGCGGGCCTCCTACATTGGCCGAGTGCGGGCGCTGGCGAAGGCGTGTGCCGAAACCTGGGTCGCCGGGGAGGCTGCGTGATGGCTGAGTTTTTTATCGAGCTATTTTCGGAAGAAATTCCGGCGCGGATGCAAACGGGAGCAGCGGCTGAACTGGCGCGAATTTGCGGTACAGTGCTGGCGGATTTGCAAATCAGCGATGTGCGGACATTCTGCGGCCCGCGTCGGATAGCCCTGGCGGCGACGGTGACGGCTGAAAAGCCCGGCGGCGTGATTGAAGCACGGGGGCCGCGTGAAACCGCGCCAGAGGCTGCACTCGCAGGGTTTTTGGGCAAATATAAAGCCAGCCGCGATGAGGTGGTGACAGAAGGCGGATTTTTCCTGCTGCGGCGCAATGAGTCAGCGGTGGCGGCAGCGGATTTGATCGCATCGGCCTTGCCGGGGGCTCTGGCAAAATTCTCCTGGCCAAAATCCATGCGCTGGGGCCAAAGCGGTGATTTTACCTGGGTACGGCCACTGCGGCGGATAGTGTGTCTACTGGATGGCGCGGTGGTGCCTATTACGTTGGGGCCGTTGACGGCAAGTAATGAGACCGAGGGGCACCGCTTTATGGCCCCCGGTGCGTTTAGCGTGACTTCGGCGGCGGATTGGCAGGCGAAGTTGCGCGCGCGCAAGGTGATCGCCGACCAGGCCGAGCGCCGAGCATTGGTGATTGAGGGGCTGAACGCTGTGGCTGCTCAAGCTGGTCTGACCGTGGCGGAAGATGCCGGGCTGGTGGATGAAGTGACCGGGCTGGTCGAATGGCCGGCGGTGCTGCTGGGCAAAATTGACGCTGATTTCATGAGCCTGCCGCCGGAAGTGCGGGAACTTTCGATGAAGGTGAACCAGCGTTATTTCGCGCTGCGCGACGCGGCGGGCCAACCGGCCCCTTATTTTGCCTTTGCAGCGAATATTGAAGCCCGTGATGGAGGTGCGGCGATTATCGCGGGCAATGAGCGGGTGTTGCGGGCACGGCTTTCCGATGCGCGACATTTCTGGGAATTGGACCTGAAAACACCGCTGGATGCGTTGTTGCCGAAATTAGCCAAAATCACTTTCCACGCGAAAATTGGCACGCAATTAGAGCGTTCTGAGAGAATTGCGGCTTTGGCAGAAAAAATAGCCTTGGCGCTAGGGGCTGATGCGTCGCAAGCGGATGCTGCAAAAACCGCCGGGCGTTTGTGCAAGGCTGATCTTGTTACCGGCATGGTTGGCGAATTTCCTGAGCTGCAAGGTATCATGGGTGGTTATTACGCCGGGCGGATGGACAACGGCAGCGTCATCGGCCCCGCCATCAAAACTCACTACCAGCCCAAAGGCCCCTCTGATGCGGTGCCAACCGGCATTGTGGCGGTCAGTGTCGCGCTGGCGGATAAGCTTGATACGCTCATCCAGTTTTTCCAAATTGGCGAAAAGCCTACCGGCTCAGGTGACCCCTACGCGCTGCGACGGGCGGCGTTGGGTGTGACTCGGATTATTTTGGAAAATGATCTTAACCTGCCGCTGAGAACTTTCATCTGCAATGATGAGTTGTTCGCGTTCATCATCGAACGCCTGCGAGTAAAACTGCGTGGTGAGGGCCAACGGTTTGATGTGCTGGATGCCGTTTTGGCGGCGGGAACGGACGATAATTTGGTGCGTGTGATGCAGCGCGTGAACGCGGTTTCGGCATTTTTGGCGACCGAGGACGGCGCCAATTTGCTCATCGCTTACCGCCGGGCGGCGAATATTCTGCGGATTGAAGATGCCAAGGACGGCCCGCACAAGGCTGAACCTGTGCTCGGCCCGCTGCCGCTGCCGGAGGAGGAACAGTTGCGCGATATGCTGGCGTTTCTGGCGGGCGAGACGGTTAATGACTTCCGTGATGGTAATTTTGCACGCGCCATGGCGGCATTTTCAAAGTTGCGTACTTTGGTGGACGCCTTTTTTGATAAAGTAACCGTCAACGACCCGGTGCCCCAAATACGCCAGAATCGTTTGCGATTGCTCGCCCAACTGCGCGATACCATGCACCAAATTGCTGATTTTTCTAAGATTGAAGGCTGAGGAGCTTTATTTGCCATGACCAAATGGGTTTATAATTTCGGCGCCGGCGTGAATGACGGCAGTGCCGCACTGCGTAATTTGCTGGGTGGCAAGGGCGCTAATTTGGCGGAAATGGCCAGTATCGACTTGCCGGTGCCGCCGGGCTTTACCATCACCACTGAGGTTTGCACCGCCTATTATGACAATAGCCAGAAATACCCAGCGGAATTGCAGGCCCAGGTCAGTGCTGCTTTAGCCCGCATTGAAACCGCTGTGGACCGCAAGTTTGGCGATAAGGACAAGCCTTTGCTGGTCTCGGTGCGCTCAGGTGCCCGCGTGTCCATGCCGGGGATGATGGACACCGTACTGAACCTTGGCCTCAACGACGTGACCGTGCGCGGGTTGGAAACCAACTCGGGTGACTCCCGTTTTGCCTGGGATTCCTACCGCCGGTTTATTCAGATGTATGGCTCGGTGGTGCTGGGAGTGGACCATCACCGGTTCGAGGAAATCATCGAGACCGCCAAGATGGACGCGGATGTGATCGAGGACACTGCCCTCACCCCGGCGCATTGGCGCCAGGTGGTGGAAAGCTACAAGGACATGGTGGCCGAGGAAACCGGCAAGCCGTTCCCGCAGGACCCGCATGACCAGTTATGGGGTGCCATCGGGGCGGTGTTTGGCTCCTGGATGAACCCGCGGGCCAATGTGTATCGCCGCCTGCACGATATTCCGGCAAGCTGGGGCACCGCGGTTAACGTGCAAGCCATGGTGTTCGGCAACATGGGCGATGATTGCGCCACCGGCGTGTGCTTTACGCGCGACCCGTCCACCGGCCTGAATGAATTCTACGGCGAGTATCTGGTAAACGCGCAAGGTGAGGACGTGGTGGCGGGCATCCGCACGCCACGCCCGTTGAGCCAGGCCTATGCCAAGCCGGGTGAAGTGAGCATGGAGCACGCCATGCCGGAAGCCTACGCCGAGCTGAACAAGGTACGCGATGTTCTTGAAAAGCATTACAAGGACATGCAGGACATCGAATTCACCGTGCAGCAGAACAAGCTGTACATGTTGCAAACCCGCTCGGGTAAACGCACTGCGGCTGCTAGCTTGCGTATTGCGGTGGAAATGGCGGAGAGCGGGTTGATCGACCGTGACACCGCCATCATGCGCGTAAACCCGGCCTCGCTCGACCAGTTGTTGCACCCGACCTTGGACCCCAAAGCCACACCGAAATTATTTGCCAAAGGCTTGCCAGCCAGCCCGGGCGCTGCTTCGGGCGCGGTGGTGTTCACCGCCGATGAAGCTGAGTTGCGTGCCCAGAAAGGTGATTCGGTTATTTTGGTTCGCATTGAGACCAGTCCGGAAGATATTCATGGCATGCACGCCGCCCGCGGCATTCTCACCACCCGTGGCGGCATGACCAGCCACGCCGCCGTGGTGGCGCGTGGCATGGGGCGGCCTTGCGTGGCGGGTGCCGGTGGCATCAGCGTCGATTACGGCGCGCAAACCCTCTCGGCCGGCGGCGTTGTGGTGCGGGCCGGGGATATTCTCACGCTCGATGGCGCGACGGGTGAAGTGTTCGTGGGCGCGGTCAAGATGATCGAGCCGCAATTATCCGCTGAATTTGGCACGCTGATGGGCTGGGCCGACTCCGCCCGCCGCCTGAAGGTGCGCGCCAACGCGGAGACCCCGCTGGATGCCGATACCGCCCGCAAATTCGGGGCTGAGGGTATCGGCCTGTGCCGTACCGAGCATATGTTCTTCGACCCCGCACGAATTGGCGCGGTGCGTCAGATGATTATGGCGAAGGATGAAGCGGGCCGCCGTGTGGCGCTTGAAAAATTACTCCCCTTCCAGCGCGAAGATTTTGTCTCTTTGTTCAAAATTATGGCTGGTTTGCCGGTGACCATCCGCCTGCTTGACCCGCCTCTGCATGAATTCCTGCCCCATGGCGCCGCGGAACTAGCTGAAGTGGCGCAGGCTTTGGGGATGGATGCGCATGCTATCGCCGAGCGTGCTGCCGAGCTTTCCGAGACCAACCCGATGCTGGGGCATCGTGGCTGCCGGTTGGGTGTTTCCTATCCGGAAATTTACGAGATGCAGGCGCGGGCGATTTTCGAGGCCGCTGTGGAAGTGGGCAAAACCGGCGCCGCCCCGGTACCGGAGATCATGATTCCGCTGGTGGGGATCAAGCGTGAGCTGGATATTACCCGCGCCCAAGTGGAAAAAGTGGCCAAGGCAGTGTTCGCCGAAACCGGCACCACAATTGAATATAGCATCGGCACCATGATCGAACTGCCGCGTGCCGCGCTGACTGCCGACTCCATTGCCGAAGCGGCTGACTTTTTCTCATTCGGCACCAATGATTTAACCCAGACGGTGTTTGGCCTCTCACGCGATGATGCCGGTAAATTTTTGCCGCATTATGTCGAGCAGGGGATTTTGGCGAAGGACCCGTTTGTCTCGATCGATGTAGAAGGCGTTGGCACCCTGGTGCGAATTGCCGCTGAAAAAGGGCGTTCCACAAAGCCTACGCTGAAGCTGGGGATTTGCGGTGAGCATGGTGGCGATCCAGCCTCCATTGCTTTCTGTGAATCGGTCGGTCTGGATTATGTCTCGTGCAGCCCGTATCGCGTGCCCGTTGCACGTCTGGCGGCAGCGCAGGCTGCCATCGAGGCCAAAAAAGCGGTATAATTAAACGTGATTGCTGCCACCTTTGTTGGTCACCGGGGAGAGGTTCTCCCCGGTTGGGCCGATGATAATGCTCATATGAATTTG
>NCFD01000030.1 GCA_002281005.1 Acidocella sp. 35-58-6
GCAATTCAAAGATCCGTGCTGGCGGTGGCACATTACCCGTGCCCAGATTTGCGCATATCAACAGCACCTCGTGTCCGAGTGCGGCTGCTGCGGTAATGAATGCCCGTACATGCACGGAAGCCCCTTTATCGCCGCACACCGGAATCCCGCGGTCAGGGTTGAGATACAAAATTTTCATGACGCATCTGCCATCACAGCCGTAGCCATGAAACGGCTGGTGTTGGGCTGTGGCGTGCAATCCATGCAACCCATCAACTGGTGCAAGCGCGTGGTGGTCTGCCACAAATCAAACTCACTCTCCAGCCGAGACCTTGCGGCTTGTGCCATCACCTGTCCGAAAGCTGGGTCGGCGAGCAGCCGCGCCATTGCCGCGCTTAAAATCTCGGGCTCTTTCGGTGGAACCAGCAATCCGGTTTCGCCATCGCGGATGATTTCAGGAATACCCGAAATGGCCGTGGAAACTACCGGAACATTGGTGGCCATAGCTTCAACGATCACGTTGGGGATGCCATCGCGGTCACCATCCTCGGTGATCAGAGGGGCGAGCGCGAATAAATCCGCGCGCCGGTACAATTCGATCAACTTGGCCTGGGTCATCGCACCTTCCAGGCTGACAAGGCCTTCCAACCCCAGTGCCGTAATTTGTGCTGAAAGCTCCTCACGCAGCGGCCCGCCGCCCACTATCTTGCAATTAAACTTTACGCCCTTGTCGCGCAGTATTGCACAAGCAGCAATCAGTGTGTCATGGCCTTTTTTGGGAACCAGTCGGCCAACCGAGAGAATTAATTTACCCTGCCGTGGCGTTGGCAGCGCTGACGGGGCGTTATGAAACATATCAAGGTCGATGCCATGGTAAACCAGATGAATTTTGGCCGTATGTTCCGGGGCCAGCACCTCGCTCAAATATTGCACGTTGTAGCCGGTGCAGGTGGCAATGAAGCTGGCAGCGGCTCCGCGCCTTGCGATAATATTACGCGGTGTGAGGTAGAGGTCTTTCGCGTGGGCGGTGAAACTGAAAGATATACCAGTCATTAAATTCGCAAATTGTGTGACAGCCGTGGGCGCATTGGCAAAATGACCGTGAATATGACGCACGCCTTGAAACCGGCAGGCGGCAGCCACGATTCCGGCTCGGCCAAACTGCTTCCACACAGCCGCCGGCGACGTTGAAGTTGCAGACCATTGCACAGCCCGGGCAAACGCTTTGAGATAGCGCCAGGGGGCAGCTCCTAAACACGCAGCGTGTGCGTTCAAAGTGCGTTGCCATTTTTCAAAACCATCGGCGGGCAAATATGCCACGGGAGCGCTGACCTCTGCGGTCATCGGGTGGTGCGGCGGCGGTTCAGGTGGGAGCAGTGAAAATATCCGTATATCTGCACCAAGCCGCTCCATGGCCCGAATTTCGTTGACAATGAAGGTTTCCGACAGACGTGGATACCGCTTCATCACATAGGCAACCGGGCCGCTGCTAAATTGGATTATACGGCTCATACCACGGTCTCGAAATGCGTTTGCATAACTGATTCGAGGTGAGTGGCGACATAGTCGGCGCCATTTAAATCCAGCGCTTCCCAGCACGCCGCCGGAGGTGGCGGGGCCACCAGGGCTTCCGTTAGAGCTACTGCCAAACGTGCAACCAAGTTTTCACCTGGTTCGATGTTACGCACTACGCCCAGCTTTGCCAGCAAACGCGCCCGCAATAATTGCTCAGCGCGTGGGCCGGGCCGGGGCACCAATATCGCCCGTTTGCGGGTAGCGATGATCTCAGCGCTGGTATTGTAGCCAGCCATCGCCACTGCCAAATGCGCGGCCCGCATACTTGGCACCAGATCGGTCGTATGGCCGACCAGTTCGACATCCTCGCGCCCTGCCGCCAGCTTCCGCAGAGCGGCTTTTTCTGCAGGCGCCATCAAAGGGCCTTTCACGATCACCGAATAAGCCAAATTTGCTGGCAGGCTTTGTAATGCCTGCAAGTAGGCCTGCATCATTGGGAACCCGTCGCCGCCACCGCCGGCTGAAACCAGCACCACGGGGCGGCCCGCTGGCGCGGTTCGGGTCCAGCAAACGCTGGGCTGAAGAGGGTTTATTTCGGCTTCTGGCGCGGCGACCACATGGCCGCAGTAGCGCACCCGCTGCGCAATGGCCCCAGTGATGCCGTAGCCTTCAACCACATCGAACAGTGCTTCGCTGCCATAGACAAAAATCTCGTCGTAGGCTTGCGCCAGCAAACCTGGAATTTCTTGCGCTGCCCAAATACTGCGCACGGTCTCGGGGCTATCAAGAATATCACGCAGACCTAAAATTACCCGGGTTTCGGGTAATTCGCGCCTCATCAGCGCCAGAGCCGAGAGTAATTCACCGTTCATCCCGGCTGGTGCATGATCAACCAGGAATATGTCGGGCCTGTCGCGCAATATCCGCTTCAAAATCAATGCCTCGCGATACCCTTTTACCAGCCCGAACATTGTCTGACCCTCACGGGGTGCGTAAGTTTCTGCCGCAATTTTAACCACGGGTGGCAGCGGTTGTACCCGCAGGCCGCGCGGTAAATTCCATTCGCTGATCACGGGCGATCCGGTAAGCAACGTAACACTAAAACGCCCTGGATGCGTGAGCATCCGTGTCGCAATCGCCAAGTTGCGGCGCAGGTGCCCCAGTCCGAAAGTATCGTGAGAATAAAGCATAACCTTGGTTCGCCGCCGGGGGGGCGATTTTACTGCCAGGTCCAGTGTCAGGCTGGGTGGCCGCAGCTTGGCGCCGCTTAATGGTAGCAATGATTTATCGGTATCAGAAAGTCTCAGAGCTGTGAGATCCATTGAATTGAGCATCCATTGCCGTTGCCAAACCAGTATTGTGTAATAAACTTACACAGTCAAGCAGGCTGACTTTGTGGCTCGAAATGTTAATGTGCACAACTTCCGGCATGACTGGGCCGCGTGTGGTCCGTCTGCTACATAGCGTGGATCAGGAGGGACGCGTGTTCCTTGCCATCACCGCCTCAGCAGATTGGGTAGATGAAAAAAACCTCGCTATTCGTTAAGGCTGAGCCGCCAAGCCAATTAGCTTTAAGGCCGTGGTCAGACTGGTTTTTGGTGGTGCGGCTGGCGTTACGGCTGGTCGCAAGGCCGGCCTGGCGGCTAGTTTATGGGCTTTATGAGGGTCAGCTTGAGCGGCAGGTGAGGGCGCTACCGATGCCGGGTCACATTGGCATCATTCTTGACGGTAATCGCCGCCATGCGCGGGAAAGCGGCATGCAGGACCCCGATGCTATCTACAGACTCGGTGCGGCCAAGCTCGACGATATTCTGGCCTGGAGCGTTGAACTCGGTGTGCATATGGTCACGCTTTGGGTGTTTTCGCCGGACAATTTGCGCCGGCCCGAAACCGAAATCGGCGGTATTTTTGGGGCGGTCGAAACCAAGATGCGTGCGCTCGCGGCAGACCCGCACATTCATAGCCGGGGTGTGCATATTGCCGCTATGGGCCGGCGTGACCTGCTGCCCCCGGCACTGCTCGAGGCCATTGATGCCGCCGAAGCTGCAACCAGGAATAATGATCAACTGACCGTCACGCTGGCGATTGGCTATGGCGGGCGTGAGGAGATCGCTGATGCGGTGCGGGTTTTTCTTGAGGATTGTGTATCGCGCGGGCTTTCAACGGCTGAGGCAGCCGCGCAGGTGAGCCCGGAAGTGATCCGGCGGCACCTCTATCTGGCTGATATGCCTGACCCGGATTTGATCATTCGCACAAGCGGAGAAGTGAGGCTTTCGGGTTTCATGCTTTGGCAGAGCGTGCATAGCGAATTGTACTTTTGCGACGTAAACTGGCCGGTGATGCGGCGGATCGATTATTTGCGCGCTATCCGGGCCTTTCAGCGTCGGGACCGCCGGTTCGGCATCTGACGGGAAAGGGTGTAACCAGTCCAGCCCATGGGCTTTCTCGTCTCGAATATTGTCAGCTTTGCCACTGCGCATAGCCTGCTCGCTTATGGCCTGGCCTTTATGTTGGCGGCAGCGGAGGCGTTTCCGGTGATCGGCGCGGCCGTGCCGGGTACGGCTGTTATCATCGGGCTCGGCGCATTAGTGCCGGGTGGCGTGCTCGCCATATGGCCGCTAATTGGCGCGACAGCAGCGGGAGCAATGCTCGGCGATGGTCTCTCATACCTATTCGGGCGCCATTACAAACAGCATGCGATGGCACTGTGGCCGCTGCGCACCCGGCCTGGACTGCTTGCCTCTGGGGAAGCGTTCTTCGCTCGTCATGGCAGTAAAGCGGTACTCATCTCCCGCTTTCTGCCCGCGGTGCGGGCAGTAATACCGTTGGTGGCGGGAATTTCTCGTATGTCGGCGGTTCGGTTCTGTGCTGTTGATATCTGCGCAAGCGGGCTTTTTGCCCTATCGCATGTTCTATTTGGCATGGCGATCGGTGCGTCGCTAACGATCCTTCATGCCATTGCGGTCCGGCTAATGGTTCTGGTGCTGGTTTTGGCCGTGCTATCTGGTTTGGTAATTTGGCTGACCCCGAAAGCGGTTCGCGGTGCTCTTGCCATCTTGATGCGGTTGCGGGGGCCGGTGCGGCAATGGGCTGGCGCTGGCGATGGCTGGTTGCAACGGTTGGCGCGTTCATTGCTCGATCCCGCACGACCGGAGGTGCCCGCACTGGCGGCGCTGGCGCTTATCTTGATCGGCGGGTTGTGGTTGTTTCTGGGGGTTTTGCAGGATGTCATTATGGGCGACCCGCTGGTGCGCGCTGACCGCGCTGTGTTCCATTTGCTGCAATCTTTGCGCATTCCCGTAGTGGACCAAGTGATGGTGGCGGTCACCGAGCTAGGCGATGCCAGCGTCATTGTGCCCGTTACCCTGGCCATGCTGATCTGGCTTGCCTGGCAGCGAGCATGGCGGGCGGCCCTTTACGGCTTGGTTGCGGTGGCAGGGGCGAGCATCTTTGCGGTGCTGCTCAAGGCGATGCTGCATCAGGCGAGGCCGGGGGCGCTCTATGATGGATGGAACGCCTATTCCTTCCCAAGCAGCCATGCGGCCGTGAGCGCGGCATTATATGGTTTTTTGGCGGTCTTGGTCGGCCGGGAGGCGGGTGCTCGTGCCGGCATGGCGGTAACGCTGGTTGCGGTCTCACTGGTTGGCGCCATTGCCTTCTCACGCCTTTATCTTGGTGCACACTGGCTTTCAGATGTCGCGGCGGGTCTTGCGGTTGGTGTGGCGTGGAGCGCCCTGCTGGGAATTGTGTATTTGCAGCACGCCAGGCGGGATGTGCGGGCTGGCGGGTTGGCGGTTGTCAGTGTCATTGCATTGTGTGTTGCCGGAAGCCTGCACATAGCCATGGCTCATGCGGCCGACATGCGGCGTTATGCGGTAAATCAGCCGATTTCACAGATGGCCCTTGCGGACTGGCAGGCTGGTGGTTGGGCTTCGCTGCCAACTAGGCGCGTGGATTTATCCGGTGATTACGAGGAACCTTTCACAATCCAATGGGCAGGGTCTCTGGCTGGCCTTAAGGCTGAACTGCTGACGCAAGGCTGGCATACACCTGTGCCGTGGTCACTGCGCTCGTCTCTCGAATGGTTGTTGCCCAACGCCGCACCGGCAGACTTGCCGGTCTTGCCGCATCTCGACAATGGCCGTGCCGAAGCCCTAGTGATGATCGAGGCTGGCGGTGGCGTACCGCCGGATCAGCGGCTCATTCTGCGGCTTTGGCCGTCAGGTGTGGTGCTCTCGGGCGGCGCGGCCCCTCAGCCTGTGTGGATCGGCACGGTCGTGATCGAGGCAGTTGAGCATCTGAAACCATTAGTGACGGTTGTTGATGAACAGCCGGATGTGAACGGTGCGCTAGAAAGACTCAAGGCCGCTTTACCGGCGGCCCGACTTGAAGACCGTGCAGCGGCATTGGCTGGGCCGGATTGGAATGGAACGGTGATTATCGGCCGGCCGTAATGGTTAAAGCATATGTTGCATTACCAAAATTAGCTGTAACCGCAGGGACTGGCGAGGCACAGCCTCGCTTGACAGCGTGGGGTCATCCGGGGTCAGGCCACGCCAGCATCAGACCACGCCAGCATACCTTACCTCGGTCATCATGCCAGACATCATGTGATACAGGTTATGGCAGTGGAGTGCCCAGCGGCCCTGATTATCGGCATCAAAGGCAATCCGCACACTGCCCATCGGCGGCACCAGCACCGTATCACGTACCGCCCCGTTAAACGCCTGCCCATTGATGGCCACAACCTGGAACGCATGGCCGTGCAAATGCATAGGATGCGACATCATGGAACGGTTTGTCATGTCGATGACCACTCGCTGACCCGCTTTGATCATCAGCACATCCGGGTTTGGCCAGGTATTGCCGTTCAACGACCACACATACTGGTTCATGTCGCCCCCAAGCCGCAGTGGGATCGTGATATCTGCATCGCGCAGGCTCAACGGCTTGGCCGCGGATAACGAGGTTTCCAGCGACAGATCTACAGCGTTCGCCGCCACCACCGCGGTATCCTCATGCTTGCTGACATTTGCATTTGCCGTGGCCAGAATCAGCCCAGTCCGCGCCGTTTTTCCCTCTACTTGCGCAAATACCGGATACGCACCCGCAACTGGCAATTTCAACAAAATGTCTAATCTCTGCGCCATGGCAATGGGAAATTGTGAGCCAGTAACAGGTTTCACATCGTGCCCGTCAACCGCAATCAACTGGCCGGAAACCGCGCCAAGATCGATCCAGAAATTGGTGGACGACGCGCCATTGATAATGCGTAACCGAATTGTCTGCCCCGCTGCAACGCGGGTGATTTGCGGGTCGGCCAGCGTGCGTTCGTTGGTTAAATAGGCGTCGTAATTAATGTCATTGAGATCACCAGCGCTCATCATGCCGCCGGAACCCATGTTCATGCCGCCCATGTTCATGCCGCTCATACCACCGCTCATTCCACCTTTTTTGGTCAAGCCGGCAAGCAGTTCGTCAGGGTCTTTGAAGCTGAAGTCGTGCATCATCATCACCACCTCCTGCGTGTCGGCAGCGTTACTCGCGGCATCATGCACAATCAGCGGTGCGGCCATGAGTTGCTGCTCTTGCATCCCTTGGTGAGAATGCATCCAGAAGGTGCCAGGGATCGACGCAAAATTATATGATTTTTTAACCCCGTTGGCGATAGCTGGCGTTTGCGGCCATGGAAAACCATCCTGCTTCCAATCAGGTAACTGACCATGCCAATGTACAATGGTTTCCTTGCCACATTGATTATTCAGGGTCACCGCAAAACGCTCACCTGGGCTGAGAGTCAGGCCCGGTTTTCCGTCAGGGCCCATTAGCCCAAAAACTTTGGCGGGCTTGCCATTAACCTCGAGAACACGGCTGGTCGCCGTTAGGAGTTTGTCGGCCTGCGCTTGAGCCTGGGGGATCGCACCCAAAAAACCTGCCGTCGCGGTTCCGGCCAAAACATTCCTACGTGACAACCTCATGACCACTTTTTCCCTTGCAATCAACGATGCCAATTATGTAGGCGCATTTTGATTTTTGGGAAGTATGCCGATGATGACCTATAAGGTAGCGATCACCCGCGCCAATTTTTCGCGCACCTGTGCCGCTGCCTTTTTCAACGCCGGGTTATCAATCGCCTGCATCGAGGCCACTGGGTCGATGGCGGCAATTTCAGTTTTACCATCACCGGCATCGCGCACCACCACATTACAGGGCAGCATAGTGCCCACCTTATTCTCGAGCGTAAACGCCTCAAAAGCCAGCGCCGGGTTGCATGCCCCCAAGATCCGGTAGGCCGGAAATTCAACTCCTAGTTTTTTATGTAAAGTCTCCGCCACGTTGATTTCGGTGAGAATGCCAAAGCCTTCGGTTTGTAGCGCCGCGATGGTACGCGCCAGCGCTTCGTCAAAGTCTGAAACCAAAGTTTTGTTGATGTAGTAAGTCATTGAGTCACGCTCCAGATTGTCATTGGCGGCGATCAAAAAACAAATATTTCACCAGGGCGCCGATGAGAAGCAGACAAAATAAAGCGCCAAACAACCCGCCCCAGCCCATGCCCCACATCATGGAGCCACCATAGCCATAACCGTACATCATGTTCCAACTCCCAGAAGCCACTTCCGGCCCGCCACAGTCGCAGATGCAGGCAGGCCGGATGGCAAAAAAGCTAAAAAGCGGTGTCAGCAGATTTCAGGCGTTACTCTTCAAAATTCATCATGGCCGGACCCATGCCGAAACCACCCCTGAACCCGCCACCTAATGCGAGGCCAGGTAGAATTTCATGCGCCTGGCCGCTCTGATAAGGGGTTAGTTTGGCCACCAATGCTTCTGCCGCGGCTTTCTGATCATCAAAATTTTGCTTTTTGAGCGTGATCATCTGGCTCATAAACGCAAAGCGATCATCAGGTGTAACAGCGGTTTTTGTGCCCGGATCGAATGCTGTTTTTATGGCCGCGAAAAATTTCTGATCCGATGCGGTCACGGCATCGACATAGGTTTTCCAGGCCGGACCCTGATCATCAGTGATTTTCAGTTCCTGCTTCAGCGCCTCAAGGCGGTCCGCCAACGCCACTTTAGCGTTACCTGACCAAGCGTGGCCCGGCCCAAAGCCGTTCATCATCCCCGGGCCGTAACCTTGCCCAAAGCCACCCATCATGCCTGGCCCATAGCCGCCGTTTGGACCCCCCATCATGCCAGCACCGTAGCCGGGCCCATAACCATTCATCATACCTGGTCCAGAATTGCTGTTTTGGTCCGTTGTGGCGGCAGGGCCGGTTGTGGCCGGTTGAGCCAGAGACGCCGC
>NCFD01000383.1 GCA_002281005.1 Acidocella sp. 35-58-6
CGAGCGCTTTGAATAACGGCTTTGGTCCGGCCCGGAATTCATAGGTAAAAAACCTAACAGTCCGCTGTTTTTATAGCATTATACTGAATATTCCTGGTTGTGTCACAGTTTTGTGTCATTTCCGCCACAGCATTTGCGCAAAGCAACATCTGAGCGGTTTTAGGCTGGCTTCGGTTATAACTTGGCATGTAGATTGCGAAAATGCTGTTGTTATATGCGGCAAACTGACTGGTTCTCTTAAAGTTAGTGAAGCATCTGAACAGGGTTTAGGCATCTACGTTTTTTAACTGCGCAATTAGGAGGCAGAATGATTACTATACGTCGTCAACTTCTCGGACTGGGCTTTGTGGCCGCGTCCTCTCTCTTGGCCCTCAATGCGGCTCAGGCCATGAGCGGCCCCACGGCGATCCAGATTGACGGTGGCCCGCTGGGTGCGCTGCAACTCTCCGGTGGCGTCGATGGTTATGGGTATTATTATAATCCGTCGCTGAGTGGCTCATCATCAAACGGGGCCAATGTTGCGAACGGCTTGATTGAATTACAAAAAACCGATGGCGTGCTGCAGTTTACTGTTGAAATTGGTTCAAACGGTGGTGCAATTGGTTTGGGCGCTGGTACGAAGCCGGCTCAGACCTCAATTACTACGTTTACTACTGGCCCGCTTTATGCTGGTTACGTGACGATTGCGCCGACTGGTCTGCCGATCACCATTTCTGCTGGTCAGTTAGGTTCGCTTGAAGGTTATGAATCGGGTATTGATTGGAATAATCCGAGCCAGCTCACCACCGATATATTCCAAGTGCAGAACAGCCAGAACCGTGGTGTGAACATCAATTACACATCTGGTCCGATCAGCGCGACGCTGCAGTTTGGCGATGGCTGGGATACGGGCGTGTTTAACTTCCTGCAAGGTTTGGCGACCTACACGATCGATTCCAGCAACGCTATGAACGTGTATTTTGCTGCCAACCTGGGCACCACGGGCAACAATACTTTCGCTTATGGTGGCTCGACAGGCGGTTCGTATGGTCCATATTATGCGAATTCCGATATGATCGGTGGTTTTTACAGCTACACCAACGGCAACCTGAATTTGGTGCCGGAAGTGCAATATGTTTACGCCAAAGCAAATAACAAACTGGGTTTGACGAAGTCCAGCGCGAACTTCGGCGCTGCTCTGTTCGGCACTTACACATTTGGCACGTCGCCTTACTCAGTCGGCGGCTGGGTTGAGTATGAGAAGAGCACGGGTCTTGATAACTGGTTTGCTGGTGCGAACTCTGAACTCGCCGGGTTCTCGGTTGCTCCGACATGGCAGTATAAGGACCTGTTTGCTCGTGCCAACATGGGCGTGTCATATTTGTTGAACAACAAGTATGACGGTATGTCTTACGGCTATGGCAATAAGAACAACGGCAAAATTGCACTTGTCGGCACCCTCGAAGCTGGTGTTTTGTTCTAAGCCTTTAACGTTTAACGC
>NCFD01000031.1 GCA_002281005.1 Acidocella sp. 35-58-6
GCACAACAGCAGGCTTACAGTGCCCAGGTTGCGCGGCTGCAGGCCCAGGAAAACGGTACGCCGTATGAGCCCGACCCCGCCAACCCGGCTTCGGCTTTGCAACTGCAAACATACAACCAGCAGCAAGGCCAATATAACTTTACGATGGAAGATTACGCCCAGAAGATCAGTCAGTTACAGACGCAAATTGCCGGCTATGAGTCGCAAGCGCGTTACTACCAGCAACGCTTGGGCATCGCTTCAAATGTCGAGGGCATGCGTAAAGATTTGCAGCAATTGCAGGTGGGCAGCAAACTCGACACGCTGGCCGCGACTGATGACCGGGTGAATATTCAAAGTGGACTTGCATCCGCATTATCGTCCGCCGCTGCCGCAAAGCGTGAACTGGCGGCGCAACAAGCCGAGCGTGACAGCTTCAACCAGCAGGCGAAGGCGACGGTTTCGCAGCAACTGGCTGAGGCGATCAATAACCTCACGCAAGCTGTGCAAGCATTGGCCAAAGCGAAACTGAACAATCAGTTGGTTGAATTGACCGCGCCGCGTGACTCCATTGTCCTCTCGGTCGCCAAGGTATCGGTGGGTTCGGTCATGCAGTCGGGTGAGTTGTTCATGCAACTTGTGCCGATCGATGCACCATTCTCAGTTGAGGCTGATATCAGTGCGGCGGATTCTGGCTATGTACATCCGGGGGACAAAGTAAATGTTAAATTCGCAACCTTGCCGTACCTGCAATATGGCCAGGCTGAAGGTACGGTTTTAACGGTTAGTCCGGATAGTTTTAACCCGATGGATCAAGCCGGGAACACACCGCTGATTCCCAACGCACAGCAATCCTTGTTCTACCGTGCAACAGTTTCATTGGACGAATTGAACCTGCATAATACACCACCCGGATTCCGGCTGGTGCCGGGTATGCCGCTTACGGTCGATGTCCGTGTTGGCACGCGCACCGTACTTGGCTACTTTACCCGACAGATACTACCTGTTGCCTATGAAAGCCTGCATGAACCATAGCGCCAGCTCCCGCCTTTATATTTTATTCTGGGCGGTATGAAAGCCAGCCTCGGCCTGCGTGACCGGCTGGCCGCACGCAACCCGGAAAAAGCTCTGACGCGGGGCCGTGAATTATATGCGGCGGGCGAGTTCAAGCGGGGATTTATTTTGTTTGTCTCGGCGGCGGAGGCTGGTTTGCCTGACGCCATGAGTATGGTTGGAGACTGTTATCTGCACGGCACCGGCGTTTCCGCCAATGTGCTGGAGGCTGCCCGCTGGTTCAGCCGCGCCGGAAAGGCGGGGCACGTTGCCAGCCAGTGTCAGCTCGCGAGCCTTCACATGTACGGCTTACCAGGCCGGTTGTTGAATGATCCGGCAGCCTCCCTGTTCGCCACGCTGGATACACCGGAGCAAGATTTTGCCGCCGCCGAGCATTGGGCGCGGCTGGCAGCCGAGGCCGGGTCAGCCGAAGGACAGTCGCTACTGGGATATATTCTCAGCCATGGCCCAGAGGAGTTGCGGCGCCTGGAGGAAGCAGAAGACTGGTATAAAAAGGCTGCGACAGGAAAATCGGCTTCGGGCCAGCTTGGTTACGGCCTGCTTTTACTAGGCCGCGCCGAAACCGCCGAGGCCACCGTGGCAGCGGTGGATTTCATCAAGTGCGCCGCTGAGGCTGGTATTCCGAAGGCACATTTCTACCTGGGTCTGGTGTTTGAGAGAGCCATTGGCCTGCATGCTGATCCGGTTAAATCGACCAGCCACTATAAAATTGCCGCCGAAGCGGGTGTGCGCAATGCTCAGGCCAAATACGGCTTGGCCTTGCTGCGCGGGCACGGCGTCAAGGCTAATAAGGTGGAGGGCGAGACCTGGTTGCGGCAGGCGGCTCTGGCGGGAGACGCCGAAGCCGCAGCACTGGTGGGAGATTTATATGCCGCCGGCGGTGGTTTGCCACCCAATTTTGCCGAAGCCGCGATGTGGTATCGTAAGGCCGTTGAAGCCGGGCATACCGCTTCTGCCCGTGCGCTCGGAATACTTCATGTTAGGGGCGCGGGTACGGCACGCGACCCGGACGAGGCGGCAGCATGGTTGCAGCGCGCCGCTGAAGCTGGGGATACGATCGCCCAAGCCGACTTGGCAACGTTGATCGCTACCGGTGCCACTGACGATAAATTAACCACCGCCGCGCCCGTTCACGAATGGTTCAAAGCGGCGGCGGAATCCGGCGACCCGATCGGTGCGTATAACTACGGCGTTTGTCTGGCCAGGGGGGTTGGTGTTGCTCAGGATGAGGCTCTGGCAGCGGTATGGCTGGAGCGGGCGGCTGAAAACATTGTCAATGCGCAATACTGGCTGGGGATGATGAAGCTGGAGGGGCGCGGCATGGCCGCTGACCCCGCCATGGCGCGCTATTGGCTGGGGCGTGCCGCAGAATTTGGCTTCACTGATGCGCTCGTCGCACTGGCCGACCTGTATGTGAACGGATTAGGTGGCGGGCGCGACCATGCAGCGGCCAGAGATTTATATGAGCGGGCGGCCAGAAATGGCCATGTCGGCGCGATGTTTGCGCTCGGGGCGCTGCATGGTGGTGGTCATGATATTCCGACAGATCGCACAACGGCTTTCAACTGGTTTCAACAAGCCGCCGAGCAAGGCCACCCGCTGGCAGCGCTGATGCTAGGACGTTACCTTCGCCTGGGTCTGGTGGGACCTGCAGACCCGGTGGCAGCCACACGCTGGCTACGTAAAGCACTAGCTGCCGGGATCGAGGACGCGCAACTGGATCTCACGGCGTTGGCGGCGGCCGAAACCAAGGAATTCGCGGCCGCCGTGACACCGCACACCGGCCAGACGGACCATGACTGATTTGATGTTGGCGCTTTATGGCTGGTCATGCCGGAGGGTACGGGTTTGAGGTACCAGGAGGATGATTCTGCCTCACCTAAAACCGCCTGGGCCAATGGCATGATGGCTGCCAGGCAAGGCGTTTACCAAACCGCCTTGTTATGGCTGGAACGGGCGGTCAGGCTGGCACCCCATGATCCCAGAATTGCACTGGATCTGGCACGCACGCGGATTGCACTTAAAACACCGGCGCAACTTCGGCGCGCGGTTGCTGACCTTAATGCGCTGGCAGCGCTGCATGAAAACATCCAAATTGAGTTGGCTCTTCTGACAACTCATCAACTGCTGGGCGACGGTGCGTCAGCGGCGGCGGCGCTGGCAAAATTATTGCAGCGCCATTGCGTGCCTGACGATGCAGGATTTGCCGAAGTGGCAAGCCTGATCACCACGGCTGCCGGGGGCCCCGGATGGTGTGGCTGGCTGCCGTCGGGCATGTTGCAAATTTCCACGATGCCGGGGTTGAAGCTGACGTTTTTGCTTGATGGCGCTTTGATCAACCTAAAACCACGCGGTGGGCATTTCAGCGCCCCACCTACCGGGATTCTGAGCATCCTGGCGGGAGGTAAGGAACTTGCCGGTAGCCCGTTAGACCTTGGTTATCTTCAGAGGGTCGAGGGAATTGTGTCGGTGGTAGACGGCACGCTGATTGGGTGGGCATACCTTCCCGCCGCCGAGAGCGCCAAACCGGACCTGACATTACACGACGCTGCCGGGGCCAAATTGCCGATCAGTTTTGGTGCGGCGATGGCGCCCGATGAAGCAGCGCCTTTTGCCCGCCGCTTCAGCTTTGCAGTAACGGCAGCGAAGGTAAAGCCGCTGGTGCCACCGTTACGAATTACCAGCACCGATGACGCCGACATTATGGGCAGCCCGCTCGACCCAGTGCTGTTCAAGGCGGTACAGCCAATACAGATGGGCTCTAAAATATCAGGGATACGGGTTTTGCCACCGCGCCGGTCACTGGCCGTGGTTATCCCGGTATATCGCGACGTTGCAGTTACCAAAGCGTGCCTCACGGCGCTGCAAGCCACCCTCCCCGCTGATGCTGAAGTGATTGTGGTTGACGATGCAACCCCAGAGCCAGCGCTGGCGGCGTGGCTTGATGAAATGGCGCAGAACGAGGCGATCACCCTGATCCGCCACACCAAAAATCTTGGCTTCCCCGCCGCTGTGAATGCCGGCTTCAAGGCGGCTGACGGCCGCGACGTGCTGCTGTTGAACAGTGACACGCTGGTTCCAACTGGCGCGATTGAAGGTCTGACAGAGGCGGTTTATCAAGCCGCTGATATTGCCTGTGCTACGCCGTTTTCCAACGACGCCACCATTTTAAATTATCCGCGGCGCGACGGCGCGAACGCCATGCCCAGCCTGGCCGAAGCTGTAGCATTGCAGCGCGATGCCGCGCGGGCCAACGGCAATGCGATTTGTGATATTCCCACCGGCGTGGGGTTTTGCATGTTGATCCGCCATGATGCTCTGGCCGCCACGGGTGACATGCAGGTGGCATTATTTGCGCAAGGCTACGGTGAGGAAAACGACTGGTGCATTCGTGCCCGGACGGCGGGGTACCGCCATGTGGCGGCATTAGGCGCTTATGTAGCGCACCATGGCAGCGTATCATTCAAGGCGGCTGGCCGGGCCTTGAACACGCGCAATGCGCGGACCTTGAACCGGTTGTACCCTGGGTACGAAGCCTTGATCGATGCGCACATTAAGTCCGACCCACTGGCCCCGGCCCGCTACCGGCTTGATGCCTCGCGCTTCACCCGCAACCGGGGCAAAACGCACGAGGCGGTTTTACTGATCTCGCATAATCACGGCGGCGGTGTGGCGCGCATTATTGCCTCTGAAATGCAAAATATCCGGGCCAGCGGGAAGCGTCCGCTGTTGCTGGTTCCGGGTGCGCCTGATGATCTGAATACAACGCCGTTTCCGTGGGATGCTGAGCTGACTGATGATGCGCCCGGCGACTACCCAAACCTCCGATTCAAATACCCCGCCGCCCGCGAAGCATTGCTGGAATTGTTGCGGGCCGAAGCGGTGACCCAGGTGATTTTTCATCATGGATTAGGGCATCACCCCGGTGTTCGGGAGATAGCGGCGGATTTGGGGGTGCCGCAGGATATTGTGCTCCATGATTATGCCAGCTTCTGCCCGCGGGTAACGCTGATGAACCGGCCCGCGGCAGGCATGCCATTGCGCTATTGCGGCGAGCCAAATGTAAATGCTTGCGTCAGTTGCGTGAAAATGGCCGGAGATGAGACATTTGAAAATCTCGGGCCGGTGGCACTGATCGAGCGCTCACAGCGCGAATTCGCCCGGGCCCGCCGGATTATTGCGCCCTCCGCCGATGCGGCCAATCGGATCAGCCGGCATTTTCCCGGTGTACGGCCGACCGTAACGCCGTGGGAGAATGATACAATTCGGGTCAACCTGAAGCCACCTGGACGCGGGCGGCGGCGAATTGTGGTCATTGGCGGTATTGGCCCGGCCAAGGGGTTTGATCTGCTGATCGATTGCGCCCGCGATGCAGTGGAGCGGAAACTTGAGCTCGAGTACGTGGTTGCCGGGGCCAGCGCCGATGACAACGCCTTATTGGAGACGGGGCGGATCTTCGTCACCGGCGCCTATGCGGAAGGCGAGGCCACGACCTTGATCCAGTCAGTGCAGGCCGACCTCGCCTTTCTGCCGTCAGTTTGGCCTGAAACCTGGTGTTTTGCACTCAGCGAAGCGTGGCACGCGGGGCTTTATACGATTGCGTTTGACCTTGGGGCACAGGCGGCGCGGCTAAAAGCCTCAATGCGGGGCGCTGTGCTGCCGCTGGGTTTGCCGGTGCAGCGGATCAACGATATTTTAAGTGCGTGGCAACCAAATTTGCGCAATTCGAATGCCATATAGACTTCATGGAACCCGTTTAAAAATTTGCCGGATAATGCGTAAATAAAATTTTCCTCAATTTTCATTGTGCGTATCATGTTCTCTGCCTAGAAACATGTGTGTATTCGCAACCCGAGGTGTAACATGGCGTCCCCGAAACAGGCTTCTAAAACACCAGGAACCGCTGATGTTGCACCACCGTCAGCGCAACCGGTTGCAGCTGACATGATGCAGGAATTGAAAGTTTCAGGGCACCTGATGGCCCTGCCGGCCGGGCTGTTTTGTATCGTTCATGAGCCCAGCCCCGGCAGTGCCCAACATGGCGGCATGCCGGGCGTTCGGATTTCATTGCCGCCGGCCAACGCCCAGAATGTTGAGATCACCAGCTTCCGGCCAGATGGCTGGCTTTCAGGCTCGGGCGATGCGGCGCTGGTGCGGGTGACACGCGGACCGGCGCAGATTATGGTGACAATTTATCAAAACCCTAACCAGCCGGAGTCCGCGCCGAAGTTGCAAGTTCGCCAACTGCTTGGCGCGACGGAGGCCGCAACCGCACAACCTCAAAAAGCCAGCGCCCCGGTTGCGATGGATGTGATGGCGCATGTTCAGACCCGTGGCGATATCGGTGTTAAGTTCGGTCAGCGCCTAGGCGACAAAGGCAGTGGACACTGGATCGAGGGATTTGCGATCGCGGCACCACAGGGGATCAGCCCGGCCGATTTATCGTATCAGGCAGTGCTGGGCCGCGGCTGGCTCTCGCCTTGGGTGGAAGCTGGTGAATATTGCGGCTCTCGTGGGATGGCCTTGCCGCTGTTGGGGCTGCGGGTTCGCCTGACCGGCCCTGCGGCTGAGCACTTTAATTTAACATGTGAAGCGAGCTTCGTTGATGGTTCTGCGGTTGGGCCCGTGGGCTCGGATGAAACCTGCGAGAGCCCAAACCTTGCAGCGCTGGAATCGATGGTGATTACACTGGCATCCAAAGCCGTGAAGCAAGGCAAAGCGAAGCCATAAAAGTTAGGCCTGCGTTTTGAAATTCCTGTTCGTTCATCAGAATTTTCCCGGGCAATATTTGCATATTGTGCGTAACCTGCTGGCTGATAATGAGGCGAACCCGGGCACCCACGAAATCGTTTTTATGACCGAGCCCAACCTTAATGTGCTAGCTGGCGTGCGCAAAGTTACTTATGCCAAGCCACCTTTATTACAGGCCGGGGTGCACCGCGACGCGGCTGAATTTGATGTTGCGATGCGACGGGCAGAAGCCTGTGCAACCGGGGCCCGGCAAATTAAAAAACTTGGCTTTGTGCCTGATATTATCATCGGCCACCATGGCTGGGGCGAGATGCTGAACCTGGGGGATGTATTTCCGGGTGTGCCGCTTCTGGGATATTTTGAATTCTACTATCAGCCTGAAGACGCCGATGTGAATTTTGACCCGGAATTTCCGATGGCACGCGAACGGTTCGCCGGCGTGCGCGCTAAAAATGCGGTGAACTTGCAAGCTCTGGCATTAGAACAACATGGCCAGGTGCCGACACGCTGGCAAAAAAGCACCTATCCCGAATGGGCCAAGCCTTCGATCCATCTGCTTGAAGAAGGGGTTGATCTGGATGTTTGCAAACCCATCGCGGCGCGCGCCAAAAAATCCCTGTCCGTGCGCGGTTTAAATGTCACGGCGCAAAATAAACTCATCACCTATGTGGCCCGAAACCTCGAACCTTATCGGGGTTTCCATACCTTCATGCGAGCGTTACCAAAAATTTTGGCAGCCCGGCCCGATGCTGTGGTTTCGGTGGTGGGCGGTGATGAGATCAGCTACGGAGCGCCACCTCCGAAGGGCAACTGGCGCGAGGTGATGCTGGCGGAGCTCGGCAGCAAAATTGACTTAACCCGCGTGCATTTTCTCGGCAAAATTCCCTACGACCAGCATCTGGCTTTGTTGAAGCGCTCAGATGCGCATATTTATTTGTCGTATCCATTTGTGGCCTCGTGGTCATTGCGCGAGTCTCTGGCGTGCGGGTGCCTGGTCATTGGTGCTGATACCGCGACCGTGACGGAATTCGTCAAGCATCGCAAAAACGGCTTGGTGGTGCCCACGCTCGACCATGACGCGATTGCCGAAACCACGCTGATGGCGCTGGCCAGCCCTAAATTGACGGCGCCGCTACGGTTGGGGGCGCGGGAATTTGCTGAGAAGCACCTTGATTTGCAGGTTTATTTGGCCCGATACCGGGCCTTAATCGAAAAAGTGGCTGGAAAGCGGTTACTGCCGGTGAAACCCAAGCTGGCTGCTGCGCGGCCCGTGAAGGCCAAGCCCACGCGGACGGCGTGACGGCGGGCTTTGTGGGTGCTACCGCCGAAACAGATGTTCAAACGATTTATCAAATCCCACACGGTGCAAACCGCCATTGCCTGGCTGGCAGCCAGCTATTTGCGGCTGATTGACCGTACCACCCGCTGGCAAGTTGTGGGGGATGCAAACCTTGCGGCCTTTTCAGAGGGGCCGCCCTGTATTTTGGCGTTCTGGCACGAAACCTTGCCCTCAATGCCGTTGTTCTGGGTGCACACCCATTCAAAAATCGGCGTCAGCGCCTTGGTCAGCCTGCACCGTGATGGCCAATTGATCGGTACGATTGCGAAGTTTTTTCAGATCGATGTGGCGCATGGGTCGAGCACACGCGGGGGCGCGGCGGGGCTGCGGGCGTTACTCAAAACCTTGCAGGATGGTCGGCATGTGGGGCTTACACCCGATGGCCCGCGCGGGCCGCGCCGCCAGGCGGCACCCGGCGTTGCACAACTGGCAGCACTCAGTGGAGCGCGTATTTTGCCGTGTGCCGTGAATACCGCACGCGCCGTACAGCTTAATTCATGGGACAGAATGCGGGTGCCACTGCCTTTCGGGCGGGGCAAGCTGGTGTTTGAACCACTGATCACAGTGCCCCGACAAGATTGGCAGGCGGCGATTCCGGGTATTGAGGCGGCTTTAACCGCC